>DAOQAK010000016.1 GCA_035353855.1 Bacteroidales bacterium
ACGTTACAAAATTATTTTTTTAATTTTGTCCAGCTATTTAGGGGGGTAAGACAGTTTCAATAAAAATTAAACAAATAATTAAATGGCAAAAACAAATATATACTTGAACTTTCAAGGCAACGCAGAAGAAGCGTTTAACTGCTACAAATCAGTTTTCAAAACAGAATGGGCTGCACCCATCATGCGGATGGGAGACATCCCTCAACAAGACGGAATGCCAAAACTTTCTGATACCGAAAAAAAAATGGTAATGCATGTATCGCTTCCCATTTTAGGAGGTATAAACATTATGGGAACTGATATGCTTGAGAGTATGGGACACAAACTTAAAATCGGCAACAATACAACAATTAGTTTAGAACCCGACACGAAAGAAGAAGCCGACAGAATATACAACGCACTTTCCACAGGAGCGACAGAATGTGTAGCACCACATGATGAGTTCTGGGGTTACTGGGGTGTATGCCTTGACAGGTTCGGCATTCGATGGATGTTCAATGTTCCGAAGCAACCATTTAATAAATAATCACTAAATTAAAATCCATAAAATGGCAAACAACAGCGTATCCTTACACAGAGTGCTTAAAGCATCTCCCGAAAAAATTTATCGAGCTTTTACGGATGCAAATGCCATGGCGTCATGGATTCCGCCCAATGGTTTTTTATGTATCGTTCATAGCATGGATGTAAAAAATGGCGGTAACTACCGCATGTCTTTTATCAATTTTTCTACTGGTAACGGACATTCATTTGGCGGAACATACATAGAATTGAAACCGAATGAATTTATTAAATATACTGACAAATTTGAAGACCCGAATTTGCCTGGGGAAATGACCACTTCCGTATGGCTTAAAAAGGTCATTTGCGGTACAGAACTTAAAATCATTCAAGAATGTATTCCTCCTGCTATACCTACAGAAATGTGTTATTTAGGATGGCAAGAATCTTTAGACAAATTGAAAAAACTAGTTGAGCCAGAAATTCCCGATGCTTAAACCTATTGACTACTTGATAAATTTCTCATATGAAAAGACATTTCCTTATTCTATTAATAATATTTTATGCTTTAAAATCATTCGGTCAGTCAAAAACTTTTGAAAGGACCGATGAGTACTTTGCATTTATAGAAAATAATACTGACACCAGCTCATTGAAGTTAGTAAAAACCTATAATTTTAATAACATAAAAATTAAGGACATTGAAAATATTTTCTTCAACCTAAAAATTGATGCAAGAAATCTTGACGCAAATTGTTACAAATTAATTCATTTATCTAAAGATACTTCTTCTAAAACTATAAGCATGAATATTAATACATATTTAGCTTCAGACTCCATATTAAATATTAATTTCAAAAATCATGAAAAGAACACAGTATATATTTTCCCAGACAAAAATTCAATTAGTGATATATTTTCATTTAAGCTCAACAATAAAAATAAAATAATAAAAAATCAAACTTATTTAAAATATGTAATACCCAAAAACTATAAGGCTAAAATAAATAAAGGCGGATTCACTGGGTTAACTGTTATTGTAACATGGGGGATTAATAAAACGGCAAGGTACTTTGTAATAAAGGAAAATGCTAAAAATAAATTAAAACCGAAGCTTGTTGCGTCTCCATATGGTGGTATTGGTTTAAGTTTTTCAAAAGACTCAAATGCTTTAACATACTTTGACAACGACCTATCAAGACTATTAGTTTTAATATATAAAGAATTAAATTAATTAATGATAGATATAATTTTCATGTATCAACGTTTTGTATCGATTGACATAAAGCTTGTGACACAAATATAAATATGTTCGCGATCGTCTCATGACTAGTTCAAAAAAATAACAACTCATGAAAACCTACTTATCAAAAATACTCGATTGGAGAACGGATGATATAGCCAGTCAATATGATGAACTGCCGCTATGGTCGGCGCTGTTTTAATTATATCTGATGACGATTTTCCCAACGGATAATTGTTAAATATCACTTTCTGGTTTATACAAAATTCCTACTTTTACAATCTAATTTCTATTCATGCTTCAATCAAACGATATAAAATTCAGAATCACCAAAGCATCGGTTTTCTTTTTCTTTGCAATGCTTTACGGTATCATATCGCTGGTTAATCATTACATGTTCCGCACCAATGCGCACGATTACGGAATATATAACCAGACGCTGTGGGATTATGCACATTTCAGGATTAACAACAACAGTGTGATACAACCCGGTTTCGGCAATATTCTCAGCGATCATTTTGAATTATTGCTAATGCTTATTTCGCCTTTTTATTACATCTTCGGATCTTACACATTATTAATTTTCCAGGTTATTTCAATATTGGTTGGAGGTCAAGGTGTTTTTAAATATGTTGAGTTGATTAGTGAAAATAAAAAGTTTGCACTCGCAGCAAGCATACATTTCTTTTTATTTTTCGCAATCTATTCAGCGCTTGCATTCGACTACCATAATAATGTTCCCGGCACAATGACAATTCCCTGGATATTTTATTTTATCCACAAAAATCAATGGAAACAAACTTTCTTCTGTTTGATTATTCTTCTGATATCAAAGGAGAATATGGCATTGTGGGGATTCTTCATTTTTATTTCTTTGATAATAAAATACAGAAATGAAAAGAAAAAAATTCTATGGTCGGGAATTTTTGCAGGCATATGTATTGTGTATTTTCTTTTGGTAGTAAAATTGATTATTCCTTCGCTTGGCTCTTCATCCGGCTCAGGCGGAAACTACCTGCATTTCCGGTATGCAGCATTGGGCAGCAACATGACTGAAGCAATAAAAACAATAATTACAAAACCTTTGTACGCTTTAAAATTATTATTTGTAAATCATCTGGGAAACCCCGATTACAATTATATCAAAGCAGAACTACACATTATTATTTTACTTTCGGGTGGAATACTTTTATTCTTCCGTCCATATTATTTATTGATGCTACTGCCTGTTTACGGACAGAAAATGTTTTGCGATTATTTCACCTACTGGGGCTTAGGTTATCATTACTCAATTGAATTTGCTCCCATTATCACGATTGGCGCATTTACTTTTCTTAACGACATAAAAAAAGAAAAAACAAAGAACATAATAGTTTATTCATTATTAATAATCACAGCTATTGTAACTGCGCATACATTTGATAGTACTCGCACTCATTTCATCAGGCAGAAACAACGTTTCTATACAAAGCCGCACTATGTAAGGAATTTCGACATTAAAGAATCTTATACATCATTAAAATTAATTCCTGCCGATGCGAAAGTTTGCGCACAGGATGAATTTGTTTCTCATTTGTGCTTTAGGAGAAATATTTATGTATATCCTTCTATTGAAGATGCAGACTATATTTACCTGAATACAAATTCAAATATTTATCCTTATTGGGATGATAAAAAATATTTGTCGGATATCGACTCACTGCGGAATGCAAAAGAATGGGAAAATATTTACGATAAAAATTTCACACTGATCTTTAAACGAAAAAAATAATATGAGTATCAAAGAGAATTTACTCAAATTAAATGAAGAGATTCCTTCAAATGTCAAGTTAATAGCGGTAAGTAAAACCAATCCCGTTGAAAAAATTCTGGAAGCTTACCAATGCGGACAAAAAGTTTTTGGTGAAAATCGCGTACAGGAACTGATTGAAAAGCAACCTAAACTTCCTGATGACATTGAATGGCACTTTATAGGTCACATGCAATCAAATAAAGTAAAATACATTGCTTCTTACATTTCGATGATTCATAGCGTGGAAAGTCTGAAATTATTACAGGAAATAAATAAAGAAGCTCAGAAAAAAAACAGGATTATCAATTGCCTCCTTGAAATGTACATTGCAAAAGAAGAAACTAAATTCGGGTTAGACTACGAAGAAGCTGTCGCAATAATTGAATCGGAAGAATACAAAAAAATGCAGAACATCAGAATCTGCGGAGTAATGGGAATGGCAACATTTTCGGAAGATACTGAATTGGTACGTAATGAATTTAAAGATCTGAAAACTATTTATCATCAATTAAAATCAAAATATTTTTGCGAGGATAAATATTTTAGAGAAATCTCGATGGGCATGTCTGGTGATTATACAATTGCAATTGAAGAAGGCAGCACTATTGTACGTATTGGAACAGCTATTTTTGGTGAGCGATAAATATAAGTATAAAAATCAAGGACAATCCTTACACTTTTCCTCAGTTTTTTTAACTTTCTTTTTTGATTTTGATTTTGTCTTTGCTGATTTAGGTTTAGTTTTTAATGAATCACTTTTATCCGCATCATCAGTATCAGTAGTATCTTTTTTCTCCCATGCAGTAGGACAGTAATATTTTTTTGAAATTTTTATACTGGGTTCAGGAAATTTTCCTTTTGTGATTTTGGGATATTTATTATCATAAACCTTGGTCATAAAAAAACCAAAAATAGGTAATGCAGAATGGCAGCCTTCCATATGTTCCTCTTTACGAAAATGGATACAGCGCTCTTCGCCGCCTACCCATGAACCTGCAACAATATCTTTAGTAACTCCCATAAACCAGCCATCGGAATAATTTGACGAGGTACCTGTTTTACCACCAATGTCATTACCGCCAAAAATATCGGCATATTCCCAAAGTTGCTGTGATGTTCCACCGGGCTCTTCCAGTCCGCCTTTCAACATATAGGTCATCAGCCAGGCTGTTTCTTTGCTCAATACTTGTTTTTGCTTAGGTTTGAATTCTTTGATCAGTTTGCCATCCCTGTCGGTAATTTTTAAAACGAGCATTGGTTCGGAATATATTCCCTGGTTCATGAAAACAGAATAAGCAGCAACCATTTCAAGTAATGTAACATCGTTCGACCCCAAACCTATTGATGGTACCGGTTTAAGTTTTGCAGTAATACCAAGCTTTTTAGCATAATCAGCAACCGTTTGAAATCCTATTTTTTCAGAAAGCTGCACCGTAACGGAATTACATGATTTCGCCATGGCATGCCTCAATGTCATTTCTCTGCCTGTGTATTCCCAATCTGCATTATGAGGCGACCATTCCATATCCTTTCCATCTTCTTTATATTTTATTGTTACCTGCTGGTCAACAATGCGGTCGCATGGCGACCAGCCTTTATCAATAGCAGCGCAATAAACAAAAGGTTTAAATGTAGAACCCGGTTGCCTTTTCGCCTGATTCACATGATCGTATTTAAAATATTTATAATTAATTCCACCAACCCATGCAAGAACTTTTCCTGTAAACGGATC
The DNA here is from genome assembly GCA_035353855.1 of Bacteroidales bacterium. Taxonomy (NCBI): domain Bacteria; kingdom Pseudomonadati; phylum Bacteroidota; class Bacteroidia; order Bacteroidales; species Bacteroidales bacterium. The sequence goes on from DAOQAK010000016.1 coordinate 5,269, forward strand.
CATCACCACGAAGCCCGCATTCAGAAAACGCTTCATATACCTGATGGAATCAAGAGAACTCATAGTAAATTCTTCTTCTCCTTTTTTCCATGAAAATAATTTCATCTTATGAGGCCTGTTTAACTCAGCATTTACCGAATCAATATTATTATCATAGCGTTTTAATAATTTCTTATACAAGGCTGTTTTCTTTACCTGGTCTTCTATAAAATTTTCAATTTCATTGTCGTTCTCATCAATCCATGGGTTTTCATCACCCCAATGTTCTTTAAACCTTCTCTGTAATATTTTCATTTGTTCTTCAACCGATTTCTCTGCATATTTCTGCAATTTCGAATCAATAGAAGTGTATATTTTTAAACCACTTGTATAAATATCATAACCACTTTCCTTACACCAGTCTTTCAAATAAGTTGCAACAGCTGAACGGATGTATGAACCCAATTCCGTTTCAGTAGGGTCTTCAACGCTATAATTAAGGACTATAGGTAATTTGCTGATGGAGTCAAATTCATGCTGTGTAATGTAATTATATTTCAACATTTGCGAAAGCACTGTATTCCTGCGTTCCAGACTTTTCTGAGGATGTACGGCCGGGCTGAATGTAGTCGGCGCTTTAAGCATTCCCACTAGGGTAGCTGCTTCCTGGATATTTAGCGATACAGGTAATTTATTAAAATACGTTTTACTTGCCACTTTTATCCCAAACGAATTGCTGCCAAAATCAACAGCATTCAAATACATGGTGAGTATTTCTTCCTTTGAATAATAATGTTCAAGTTTTACCGCAGTAACCCATTCTTTACTTTTTACTACGATTGTTCTCATGAATGGCACATAGCCTAATAACCCACGCGATGTTTTACGGGTTTTATATAAATTCTTTGCCAGCTGCTGAGTAATGGTACTGCCTCCCCTGTTATCTCCTTTTATTATATACCAGAACACCGAGAATGTTGCTTTTAAATCAATTCCACTATGATCATAAAAACGCGCATCTTCAGTAGCAATTAATGCATTCAGAATATTCTTGTTGATTTCGCCGTATTCAACCGGTGCCCTGTTTTCATTAAAATATTTCCCAATAAGAACACTGTCGCATGTATACAATTCAGATGAAACGGCCATTTCTGGACCTTTATCTTTATCAATGCTTGGCGACGAACCAAAAAGCCAGAGAAAATTTATAATGACAGCAAAGAAGTATATGAAAACAAATAGAAAAAAATTAAAAGTATATTTCAGGAACTTTCTGATGATTTTTGCCGGCCATACAGGTTTTTCAAGATAAGGAACAATTTTAAAAATACCTTTTTTAATGAAGGAAAAGAATTTATTTTTCATTATCCATAACCATTTCAGTAATGAATAAATGAATTGTATAGCACGCAGAAAAGGATTCTTACTTTTTTGCTCGTTATTTATCGTTTGTTCTGATGTATCCAATTGCTCTGAAACAAATAAAAAAAGAATATAATTTTAGAGTTGCAAAATTATACTTTTTATGCAAAGAGGGCATTAAAATGATTCTAAATTTCATATCACAAAGATTATCAATAGATATAATTTTAAAATTTTATAGAGAACAAAGGTTTTAATGTAGACAAACTTGATTATAGCACTGATACATTATGCTATAATATATCGCAGCAGGATAAATAGTAAGCCCGAAACTATTATAGTAACCGGTAATGTTATAAGCCATGCGATACCTATATTTTTAATTGTTTTCATTTGCAGGTTTTTCAAACCGCTATCAGAAACCATTGTTCCTGCAATACCTGAAGAAAGAACATGAGTTGTGCTTACCGGAAGCCCAAACGAAGTGGAAACAGCTATAGTGCTTGCTGCAATAATTTCAGCGCTGGCACCCTGAGCATAGGTAAGATGTGTTTTCCCGATCTTCTCTCCTATGGTTATAACAATACGCTTCCATCCTATCATGGTTCCTAAACCAAGAGAGAGAGAGATTATAAGTATTACCCACCATGGCGAATATTCAGTATACGTTTTCATTTCTTTTACAGAAGATGAAACAATTGCAATTTCTGCTTTACTTAAATTTAATTTTGACACTTCAGGATTTTTCAGGATCAGCTTATCCAATTTCTTTGAAACCGTGATAATATTTTTCCTGATATTAAAATTCGATTTATCTTTTTTATCAAATTCTTTCAAACCTATAACTTTATCTTCAATGCTTAACATACTTTTTTTAATTGCAGATAGTTCCGATTTACTATCTGAACTTAAACTTAAAGTATCAATTTTGTTAATAATATTTTCAATTTTCACTACTTGTTCTTTTAATACAAGAGGGTTTTTACTCATATCCACTGCAAAATGTGCGGGAATAATTCCTATAAAAATAATCATCAGTAACCCCACTCCTTTTTGTCCATCGTTGGAGCCATGCGAAAAGCTTACACTGGTACACGTTAGAACAAGTATCGATCTTATCCATAATGGTGGCGCTTTGGAGCTGGAAGGTTCCTGGAAAATAGTTGATCTCTTTTTAAAAATATATTTCAGAAGGAACATTAATAATAACGCCATTCCAAAACCAAATACCGGCGATATTAACAATGACAATCCTACATCTTCAACTTTAGCCCAGTTAAGCGCTATATGACCTGTTCCGGGTAAAAGCATATATGCAATTCCAACTCCGAATATAGAACCTATTAAGGTATGTGAACTGGAGCAGGGTATTCCGAAATACCATGTTCCAAGATTCCAGATAACTGCGGTAAGTATAAGTGACAGTATCATTGCCACTCCATGATAAATGTTCTGGTCAATTAACGCTTCGGTGGGAAGCAGGTTTACAATACCCATGGCTACCGCGATTCCGCCAGTATAAACACCCAGGAAGTTCCAGAATCCTGACCATATTACAGCAATTCTCGGTTTTAATGAATGTGTATAAATTACTGTTGCTACTGCATTAGCGGTATCATGAAATCCATTAATAAATTCGAAAATACAAACTGCTAAAATGCAAACGAAAAGTAAAACTGTGAGGCCTGTGTCTAATCCAAACATAAATTAATTTTATATTACAAAAATATAAAGCCTTCATCAATAATAACGTTTAGGAATCATTACGAATATATTAATAAATCATTAACTCCACTGACGCAATGAAAAACTTCAAGTTCCAAGTACCAGGAATTACAACTAACTTTTTATTAAATATTTTTCTTTGAATTTAAAATTTGGGTCTTGTAGCTTGAGACATAATTAATGAAGAATCCAGCGGAGTAAAAGGAATAAGGACCCTGAAAGTACTATGGTTACAGGCAAAGTGATAACCCAAGCTAATCCAATGTTTTTTATTGTACTGGCTTGTAAATTTTTCCAGCCATCTTCAGCTACCATCGAACCGGCAACACCAGAACTTAACACATGTGTTGTGCTTACCGGAAGACCCAATAATGAAGAAATACTTATTGTACTTGCTGCTACCAACTGGCTTGCTGCTCCCTGTGCATATGTCATAGGGGTTTTGCCAATTTTTTCTCCAACAGTCATCACAATTCGCTTCCATCCTATCATTGTTCCAACTCCAAGCGAAAGAGATATCATTAAAATAACCCACCATGGGGCATATTCAGTGTTTGTTTTAATTAAAGCTACATTCTTTTTTAAATCGTTTATATCTGATGATGAAATAATATTTTGTTTTCCTTTGAGCGATAACAATAGTTTGTCTGTTGTTTTCCCAATAAGAAGGATATCTTTTCGTATTTCGAAATGGCGTGATTCGGGTATTTGTTTAAACGATGTAACTTTCCCGGTAATGGATTGAATTGTATCTATTCTTTGTTTTATAAGATCCACATTTTCATTAATTGCTTTATCACTTAACGCATTATTATCAATACGATTTATTATAAGTTCAATTTTGTTCATACATAAATTCAATTCTGCAGGTTTTTTTGAAAGGTTGACTGCAAAATAACCCGGAACAATACCTATGAGTATCATCATTACTAGTCCTACTCCTTTTTGCCCATCGTTAGAGCCATGTGAAAAACTCACACCTGTACTGGTTAAGATCAGCAGGGAACGAATCCATATTGGTGGTTTTTTATTAGCAGAAGGCGCTTCAAATATTTTTTTCTTCTTTATGATCTTCTTTAAAAAAAGCAATAAAAACAATGTTAAGAATAAACCTAATACAGGTGATATCAATAGCGACAACCCTACTTCCTCAACTTTATGCCAGTTCAAAGCCACACTGCTGCTTCCCGGCAAAAAACCAAATGCCAATCCTACTCCGAAAATTGAACCTATCAATGTATGCGAACTTGAAACGGGAATACCTAAATACCATGTTCCGAGATTCCAGATTATTGCAGTAAGAATAAGTGCCATGACCATTGCAATACCATGCATCATATTGGCATCAACTAATGCCTCAACGGGCAAAAGGTTTACAATGCCCATTGCAACAGCAATTCCACCAAAATACACACCTATAAAATTCCAAAATCCTGACCATATCACGGCAATCCTTGGCTTTAAGGAGTGCGTATAAATTACCGTTGCAACAGCATTGGCAGTATCATGAAACCCATTGATGAATTCAAACGCACATGCGGCAAGCAAACATAATAAAAGTACAATTGTTAATCCTGTATCGAGTCCAAACATAAAGATAATTAGAATTTCAAAAATACTGAAATTAAAAGGAATTATCTTTTACCTGATATTAAGAAATAGTTAATTCTGATTGCTGAAATATTTATCCGATAAGCCAGCGGAGCAAAAGAAATATGGAACCTGATAGTACTGTAGTAACAGGTAATGTGATCACCCATGACAAAGCAATACTTTTTATCGTTTTGCCTTGAAGGTTATCCAGACCTTTTTGTGCAACCATACTACCGGCTATACCTGAATTAAGAACATGTGTAGTGCTTACAGGCAATCCGAATAATGTTGATGCGCTTATTGTTGCAGCAGCCATAATCTGGCTTGTAGCTCCCTGTGCATAATTGAGCTGTGTCTTACCAATTTTTTCACCTACAGTAACAACAATTCTTTTCCAACCTATCATTGTTCCCATTCCAAGTGAAATCGAAACCATAAGAATTACCCACCATGGAGCATATTCTGTATTCTTTTTCATACCTGCAACATATTGGCTCATCATCCTGTTATCATCAGCAGAAAGCGCTTTATTGTCATCTTCCTTAATGCTTTTAAGAAGTTTATCAGAAGTCTTTGCAAGCAAAAGGATATCTTTTCTAATAGCAAAATGTTCAGTTTTAGGTATGGCATCGAAACTTTTAGCATCACTAATTATATTTTGTAATGAATCCGCTTCACATTTTATAAAATGTACCTTTTCTAATTGCTCGGCATTTAATTTAGTAGTATCTATTCTGTGAATTGAATTTTCTATCTGAACAATATTATTTTTAAGATCCACAGGGTTTTGTTTAAGGTCGAGCGCAAAATAGCCGGGAACAATCCCTATTAATATCAACATTATTAAACCTACACCCTTTTGCCCGTCATTAGACCCGTGTGCAAAACTTATCCCAATACATGATAAAACCATAATTGACCGGATACCTGTTGGTGGGGCTTTCCCCGTTGGAGGTTTTTTAAATATCTGGCTATTGCCCATCACTATTTTTAAAAAATACATGATAAATAATGCAAAGAAAAAACCTATAAATGGGGATACTAATAGTGATAATCCTACATCGCCTACTTTAGTCCAATTTAATGCAACATTAGTGCTTCCCGGTAAAAACCGGTATGCCAGACCTACTCCAAAAATAGAACCTATTAGTGAATGCGAACTGGAAATAGGGATTCCAAAAGTCCAGTTGGTAAGATTCCATATTATTGCAGTACATATCAGCGACATGATCATAGCAATCCCATGCGCCATATTATTATCAACCAAGGCTTCAACAGGAAGCAGGTTCACGATTCCCATTGCCACTGCAATCCCGCCAAAGTATACACCAATAAAATTCATTATCCCCGACATCATTACGGCTATACGTGGTTTCAGCGAATTCGTGTAAATAACCGTAGCTACTGCATTTGCTGTATCGTGAAATCCATTAATAAATTCGAAGCCACAAGCACAAACCATGCACATGATTAATAGGAGCGTTACACCTGTATCTAATCCAAACATATTATCATATTAAGCATTCAAAAGTATGTTAATTTAATGTTAAAACAGGTTGCGCAATATTAAGAAATTGTTAAGTTTATTTTTAACATTTATTTTTATAAAAAAAATGGCTGACGACTTTCCTGCTTTATATATTTTAAAATTCTAAACTAAAAAATTAGCGGGATATCTTGCAAAAGATATCCCGCTGAGTAACTACACCAATTACAATCCTCAACTTAAATAATTAAAACTTCATCAGTTTTTTTTGTATACTTCCTTTCATCACTTATTGCATTTAAAATATTGGTACCCGATGGAATATTAATATAACGGAATAAGTACTTTAGTAATATTTTAAAACTTATCACCTTAAGTTAAAGTATTCATTAAAGGATAAAAGTTTTTACGGACTTATATTTTCAATATTTCTATATATTTAAAAACTTTTAAATATATTTACCAAAGCTGTAGCTACACTTACTGCTTCAGTGGCAGTGCTTACTGTGGAAGTTGAAATCGTATTCAAACCACCTATAGATAATAATTTATTTACAACAGATAATGAATTGCTTGCTGTAATAACACCATTTGAACCGGTAACCAGTCCAGCTGCAAATGCAGTTTTATAGGCAGCATCATTTCCGTGAGCTTTTAATGTTTTATAATATGTGGCTAATTCAACAACATTTAATAAGGTTGTAGAGTTAGTCATATCCACTTTACCGGTAGATTTATACTGCGTGTAAAGACTTAACAAAACTTTACCGCAAGCCGATCCTGCATTTGTTGCAGCAGCATTACTGGTGGCAATATTTGAAAGGCTACTGCATGAAGCAATAAATAATACAGTAATAACTAAAATTGTGATTTTATTTTTTTTCATTTTATATATTTTTAATGATTAATAATCATGATTATTTTTATTGAAAAAAGATTTTGTTATAATTTTTTAAAAGCTCCCGATATATTTTCTATTATATCACCTGCTATTAACGAAGGTTCACCTTTTTCTTCAGCAGCCAAATCCCCGGCTAATCCATGCATATAGGTACCTATTATACAAGTTTCAAATGAAGAATAGCCACAAGCCTTTAATCCCAATAACATTCCGGTAAGCACATCACCGCTTCCACCGGTTGCCATTCCGGGGTTTCCTGTTGAATTAAAAAAGAAATGTCCGTCGGGAGTGGAAATAGTTGTGAAGGCTCCTTTATAAATAATATAAATACCATATTTAACCGAAAGTTCTTTTTGTAATTCCAAACGATGATTGCTGTTAACAGGTTTCCCTGCAAGCCTTGCAAACTCGCCGGGATGAGGCGTTAAAATGCTATGCTTAGGAATAAATGAAAGCCATGTTTTATTTTCAGCTAAAATATTTATTGCATCGGCATCGAAAATAACAGGCACTGAAGAATTTTGAATAAGTAGTTTCAATAAGTTTTGTGTATCCTTCTCCAGCCCTATTCCCGGGCCTATTGCGACAGCGTTGTATTTTGAAATATCGGGCAGTGTTCTTAAAAAATTATTTTCATCATCAACCGAACACATAGCTTCCGGAACAGAAGTTTGTATGATTTCATAACCGCATTTAGGAATATGTGTGGTAAGCAAACCTGCACCACTTCTTAAACATGCTTTTGAACCTAAAGCAGCAGCGCCCATTTTTCCAAAACTTCCCGAGAAAAATATTGCATGCCCGAAGTTCCCTTTGTGCGCGTATTTCCCTCGATGTTTAAGCAAAAGTTTAATATCATTTTCTTCAATAAAAAAATAAGATGAAGATAATTCTTCAATGGAATTTTTATCTAAACCAATATCGAGCAAAACCCATTCACCAACGTATTGTTCATTCTCGGGAAACAAAAATGCAAGTTTCGGAACCTGGAATGTAAGCGTAAAATCAGCCTGAATAATATTCTTAAATTTATTTTTTGAATTATCTTCAGAAAATAATCCAGATGGAAAATCAATTGCGATTACTAATGAATTGGCTTCATTAATCTTTTCGATCACGTCGGCAGCAAAGTATTCAACAGGCTTCGACAAACCGGAACCAAAAATAGCATCAATAATTACATCATCATTTTTTATTTCAGGAAAATCATTCGCATCAGCAATTTCAGCAATCTTTATATTTTTAAGTTTTTTCAGTCGTTCATAATTCTTACTGAAATCATCAGAAGTTTTTTCGGAATATTTTATGATCAATGTTTTAACAGCATAGCCTTTCCTGTGTAAATGCCTTGCTATTACAAGCCCATCACCACCATTATTACCCAACCCGCAAACCACAAAAATTTTTTTTGATTTTTCGATATTCGCAATAATCCATTCGGTGCATTTTGTTGCAGCACGTTCCATAAGGTTTATGGAAGTTATTGGCTCGTGTTCAATGGTATATTTATCAACCTGCCTTATTTGTTCAGAAGTAAGGATTTTCATTTTATAAAAATAAAATTCATAAAACAAAAGAGGGCTAAAGCCCTCCTACATATTAATGATTCATCATATCCCAGGGCATACTTGAAAGAAAAGCTCCCAGAAAAGCAATAACAATAATAACATATATCAGGAATAATGCTGAAAGTATCGTCCCAATTATGGCACAAACTCTTCCTGCTTTCATATTATTATAAGAAGTTAAAGAATACATGTTTGGATTGGCATTGAAAGTAGCAGTTGCCTTACCTGACATTGACAAAGCAATGATTCCTAAAATTAACCCGACAATACCGTATCCCCAGCAAAATACTATTGATAATATTCCCAATACTAAAACAGCTGTTGAATTAGGTAATTGAGGCTGTTGATAAAACCCTTGAGGATTTTGATAATTTGGCGGAGGCGCCTGGTTAAAGTTTTGATTTTCCATATGATTTATTTTTAATAATTGATGAGTTTAACAACAAAGTTTATTACAATTATAATTGATGTAAATATAAATGAAATTTTTAAAACATTTGCACCATTTCTAAATTTATAAATAAGATGAAAAATTAAATACCCCAGTATAAATATAATTGGTATTAATGCAGGATACATTTTTAAACTTTCAATAAGGTTCCCGCGTAAAAGCTCAATCAGTGCACGCTGCATTCCGCAACCGGGACAATCAACACCTAAATACTTATGATAAAAGCAAGGCAATGTATGTTGTTCAAGCCAATCGGCAAACATCTTAATTTTATTTTTTTCTGTTATTACAAATTTAATAATTATCTGGTATTTGTATCAAAACAAAACCTGATAAAATAATTTATATAAATTTGTATGAAAGATACGATTTTGAATTTTCTTCAGAAACATAGCAATACATTAAAAAACTTGACGGATTGGGTAAAAGCAATCTTATTTGCTCTTATAATCGTATTCTTCATAAAAACTTTTTTTTACGAATCATATACTATCCCTTCCACATCAATGGAGAATACCCTTTTGCGTGGCGACAATATCCTTGTTAGTAAATTTAATTATGGACCTCGTCTTTCACTAATGAAAATTATTTTTCCATTTTTAGATAGTGATGAATCGTTATTTTTCCGTTTGCCAGGTATCTCTTCTGTTCACAGGAATGATGTTATCGTTTTTAATTATCCTATTAACGAGAAAAAAAATATCGAACAACGAACTCCTTTTATTAAACGCTGTGTTGCGCTGCCCGGTGATACTCTTAAAATTAAAAACAGCCATGTTATTGTTAATGGTGATATTCTGGAAGAAAGTGAAAATATAGAATTTAATTATTTTATACGAACCAACAAACCTTTCAATACCGATTCGCTTTCAGATTTGGGCATTACTGAAGGCGGCCCTGTTATGGATATGGCGCATTATAATTTTGCGATGACTCGAAAAATGGCAAAATTCATTAAAAAGAAAAGTAATGTTGAAGAAATTAAAATCATATCGGAGGACAGTGGATTGTATTCTTCAAATTTGTTTCCATCATCAATGTATTATATGTGGAATATGGATAATTATGGACCTGTTGTGATTCCAAAAAAAGGAACAACCGTAAAACTTAATAAACTCACATTACCCTTATACTATAGAATTATCAGCGTTTATGAAGGAAATATAATAAACGTAAAAAATGACAGTATTTGTACAATAAACGGTATCCCTTCAAAAACCTATACATTTAAAATGAATTATTATTTCGTAATGGGCGATAACAGGCATAATTCAAGAGATTCGCGTTTCTGGGGATTTTTACCTGAGGACCATATAATCGGAAAAGCAGTAATGATATGGTTTTCTACTGACCGGTTTAAACCTACATTTAATAAATTCAGGAGCGACAGATGGTTTAAAATGATACGTTAGATTGAAGAAACACGATTAATGATTTTATGAATAATAATAGTTACAATATATTTTCTACTGCTTACCTTCCGCCTATTTCTGTTATCAGCAAAATCAACATATATAAATGTATCTATATTGATATATATGAAAATTATGTAAAGCAGACCTTTCGTAACCGTTGTCATATTTTATCTGCTAATGGGAAATTATCATTAAGTATTCCTGTAAAAAAAGTAAATGGAAATCACACGCTTACCAAAGATATCGAGATTGATAATAGTCAGCCATGGCAAAAGATACACTGGCGTGCAATAGAATCGGCTTACAGCAACTCTCCTTTTTTTCTTTATTACAGGGATGCGTTTGAACCATTCTATTTAATGGAAACAAAATATCTTATCGATTTTAATAATGAGCTTCTTAATTTAATTCTAAAACTTACCGGTATTAAAACTGAAATTTTATTTTCTGAAAAATATTTTCAACCATCAATAAATATCATCGACTTGCGAAATTCGATTTCACCAAAAAAAGAAAATAACATATCATCGAAAAAATACAACCAGGTTTTTTCAGAAAAATTTGATTTTATTAATGATTTAAGTATTATTGATTTGCTTTTCAACGAAGGGAAGTTCTGCAAAGAATACTTATAATAATACATACATTAACAGGCAGAATACATAAGGCATTTATTATATGATTTATTATTTCTCACTGAATGAAATATTTTTTATTCAAAGGTTTTATAATAAAATTTTTATATTTGGTAATTAAAATAAAGCTAATAATATGAAAAAGGTAATATTTAAACTTGCTGTAATGTTATTTATTCTGCAATGCGGAGTTAATGTTAATGCGCAACAAAACGATTCATTAAAAGCCAATGACACTATTATTAAAAAACTTTATATCGTAACCAAAAATGATGGCGCCCAGTATGTCGGGTATATTTTAAAAAATGATGAAAGAGAAGTTCTTATTGAAACCAAAGAGATGGGGAAATTATATATTCCAAAATATGAAATAAAAAAAATTGAGGAAGTAACTGAAAAAAATTATTCGAGCACTAATTATGATGGAGCGGATTTATTCGGCACAAGATATTTTATTAACACCAATGGTTTGCCGACAAAAAGAAAAGATGATTCCTATGTAAGTATAAATTATTATGGCCCTGATATTAATTTCTGTGTTGGTGATAATTTTTCATTAGGAGTTATGACCACATGGGCTTGTATGCCTATTGTAGGTTATGCAAAGCAATCCATTAGTTTAAGTGAAAATCTTAACTTAGGAATTGGAGCATACCTGGGAACTCTAAGCTGGATAAAACCAAAGTATTTTGGAGGTATGTGTTTCGGTTCATTAACATACGGCAACAGGCGAAATAACATTATGGCTTCAGGTGGTTATGCCTTTGCTTCGCTTGAAGATGAAGTTAATGGAATAACAACTTTATCTTTAGCAGGGATTGTGAAAACAGGTAAGAAAACTTCTTTTGTTGTCGATTCATATTTTTTTGTTGGTGATGAAAATGTAGTTGCTGTAGTTATTCCGGGATTTCGATTTTCAAAAAAACAAAACAGGGCGTTTCAATTTGGTTTTGCAGGAATAATAGCTGATGATTTCACATTCCCCATACCTATTCCTTTTATGAGCTGGATGATGAAGTTCTAGTAGTAAGTAGTAAGTAGTAAGTAGCAAGTAGTAAGTAGCAAGTAGCAAGTCGTAAGTAGTTGAAGATTTTTATTTTATGCCGGATATTCTACTCTTACGTGAAGCATATTCTGTAACTTCCTTTTGAAAATCTTTTTAATGATAGATACATCACGAAAAGTAATATCGGAGTTGGTATACTGATTAAGCTCAATTTGTGAATTGATGATATTCTCAACCAGATCATTTATTGATTTTTCATCAGGGTTCTTCATGCTTCGTGATGCTGCTTCTATTGCATCGGCCATCATTACCACAGCGGTTTCTTTAGAGAATGGAATAGGTCCGTGATACCTGAATTTACTATCATCAACAACTTCATCAGGATTATTTTTTATGAACTTGTTGTAGAAAAATAAAGTCCTTCGTGTTCCGTGATGTGTTCGTATAAAATCAATGATACGTTCAGGTACATTATATTTTTTTGCCAGTTCAATTCCTTTAATCACATGACTGATAATAATTGCAGCGCTTTCCTCAGAAGTAATTTCATCATGTGGATTAATACCTCCCATACCCTGGTTTTCGGTAAAGTACAGAGGCATTTCCATTTTCCCTACATCATGATACAGCGCTCCTGCCCTTGTCAGCATTGCATTTCCGCCGATAGCATATATTGCATCTTCAGCAAGATTAGCAACCTGTAATGAATGCTGTAAAGTTGCAGGCGCCTTTAATCCCAACATGCGAAGCAGTTTTGAGTTCACATCAGAAAGTTCGAGAAGCGAAATATCCGTAACAAATCCAAATACTTTTTCGAAAATATAAATCAACGGATATGAAAATAAAACCAAAAGCGAACTTCCGGCAAACATCATATAACTGTTTATACTGATTCCTTCAAAACCGCCATCCTGCATAAGCATCATGCCTGTGTATGTTGCAGAATAAGTTATAAAGACCAATATTGTTGTTATAAAAAATTGTAAACGGCGCCTTAGATTTACCACACTGATTATCGCCATAATGCCGGCTATGAGCTGTAGAAATTTAAATTCAAAACTATTGGGAACTAAAAAACCTGTTATAATTACAGTGATAATATGCACAAATAAAGCGAGCCTTGTATCGTAAAATGCACGAATTATAACGGGAACAAAACATAAAGGAACAAGGTACAAATAACCCACATCCAATTTAATAACGATACTGGTTACAAGAACCATCATAAAGATATTAAGCAGAATGAAGAACACTTTCTTGTTATCAACAAATACTTCGTGACGAAATGAATACAAGAACAAATACAGAACAGTATATGAAATAATGACCAGCAAAAGCTGACCTATAAATATCCATGTGTATTTAGAAGATGAACCTAATTGTTTTTCATATTCTTTTTTCAACGATTCGATGATCTGGTATTTTTCTGTTGTTACCAGTTCGCCTTTCGATATAACCCGCTCATCTTTTTGAATCATACCGCGGGTAAGTGATATACCTCCCAATATTTCTTCTTTATATTTTGAATTAAAATTCTCGTCATAAAAAATATTCTGAGAGATAACATTTTCAAGTAAGGTGGTTAGCAAAGCCGCATCAATTCCCGGTGAAGTGTTAAGGCTTCTTATTATATAATCATCAGCGGTTTGAATGGTGAAAAAAGCAGAAAGTTCTTTTTCTTCAGAAATGTTTTCATTTACAACATTAATTATATAATCGCCTTCTTTATCTTCAAGCTTATCGGATAATTGAATGATTCCTTTATTATATATACTGTCGATTATTTCAAGACCTTTGTTATACGACTTTTCCCGATATGCCGCATTATTGCCCTGGTATTTTGCTGTCCATTTCTCATCAAAATCTGTTTTGAATTTATTTTTTTTCTGAATTTTAACTGTATTATTCACAGAAAAATAAAGATGATTATTCTCTAAAGCCGATTCTTTTTCATTATTAATTTCTTCATCCGATTTTAAAATGGCAAAATCAAATGGAGCAATTAAATCATCATGCATCCAGGGTTTTCCTTTTACATATTCATATTTGAATTTCCCGGTTTGCGGGAACTGCAATACAACAATAACAATACTTATGACAAACAAAAGTACTTTATATATTTCAGAATATTTCTCAGCTATACGTGTAAAATATTTCATCATTATTTTATTTTCCTACGAAATTATGAAAAATAAAATAATTTAGTTAAAAAGTTCAAAGCATATTGCAATTATGATTAAAATTGCAACTTGAAAAATAACGATAAAGAATATGAAGTTCGGAATGTGTAATCTTAGCATTGTAGCTGTAAGACGTGAACCGTCGCATCGCAGCGAAATGGTAACACAGCTTTTATTTGGTGAACTTTTTGAGATTACCGAAAAAACAGATAGTTGGGTTAAGCTTAAAACGATATTTGACAATTACGAAGGATGGCTTGATGAAAAACAATTCATGCCGTTGTATTATGAAACTTTTGATAAACTTAGTAATTTCGGCACTTCCATTACACTCGACCTGGTGCATGTGCTTACTGACAACACTCGTGATGTAATGATTCCCGTGGTACTTGGAAGTTCGCTGCCCCATGTTGCTAACCATACTTTTTATATAGAAGACGGCAAATATACTTATGATGGCATTGTACGGCCTGTAAAGGAAGAAGTAACTGTTGACAAAATCATTGAAAACGCTTTTATGTATCACGATGCGCCTTACCTTTGGGGAGGACGAAGTCCTTTTGGTATAGACTGTTCTGGATTTACGCAGATGACTTATAAACTTAGCGGGATCAATTTGATGCGTGATGCAAATCAGCAAGCTACACAAGGCGAAACCATTGAATTTTTATCGGAAGCAAAACCCGGTGATTTGGCATTTTTTGATAATGAAGAAGGGAATATAATTCATACAGGAATCATTCTTCCCAACAGCCAGATCATTCATGCTTCGGGAAAAGTCCGGGTTGACACTCTCGACCATGAAGGGATATACAATGCCCAGCTAAAAAAATACACACATCGGCTGCGCATCATAAAAAAAATAATATAATTTTTTCTGTTCTGAAAATATATTCGCTCTTACTTGTTTTGAAAAAATAATCAGAACGAAATGCAGATAGAAATATCATTTATACCGACAAAAAAAGGTTTGCAAAAATATTTTTTGTTTTCTGTACGGTATAACTCGTTCTAAACAGTTTTGCTTTTGCAAACCTGATAAGAACGAGTATAAAAAAAGTTTTATAACTGAACGAGCAATCCTTTACAAACATTGCCAGCAAGTAAATTCATGAACACTTTGATAAAAAAATAAATAGTGAATAAAACAGTTTCATATCAGTAATAATTCTACACCATTTCACTTTAACATTTTTTAACTCCCAAGCTAACATTTTTTAACTTCAATTTTTTGAAATCGTTTCATCTATAATTTTATTTTTGCACTCAAATTAAATGATATTCTATATGCAAGAAACAATTGATATCCGAGAACTCAACGAAAAGATTCAAAGAGAAAGTTCTTTTATTGACTTACTTACCATGGAAATGAACAAAGTTATTGTTGGGCAAAAAGCAATGATTGAACGTTTATTGATTGGCATGCTTTCCAACGGGCATATTTTATTGGAAGGTGTCCCCGGACTGGCAAAAACATTAGCGATTAAAACCCTTGCCAAAACCATCAATGCAAAATTCAACAGGATACAGTTCACCCCCGACCTGCTTCCTGCCGACTTAATCGGTACTATGGTTTACAGCCAGAAGACAGAAGAATTCAAAGTGAAGAAAGGGCCTATCTTTGCTAACTTTATTCTTGCCGATGAGATAAACCGTTCCCCGGCAAAAGTGCAAAGTGCATTACTCGAAGCCATGCAGGAACGCCAGGTTACTATTGGTGAAAATACCTATCCTCTTGAAGAACCCTTTCTTGTTCTTGCTACACAAAACCCCATTGAACAG
This sequence comes from Bacteroidales bacterium, assembly GCA_035353855.1. Classification (NCBI taxonomy): domain Bacteria; kingdom Pseudomonadati; phylum Bacteroidota; class Bacteroidia; order Bacteroidales; species Bacteroidales bacterium. The sequence continues at coordinate 21,352 of DAOQAK010000016.1, forward strand.
GAAGGAACTTACCCACTGCCCGAAGCACAGGTAGACCGTTTCATGTTGAAAATCGTTATCGGTTATCCGAACAAACAAGATGAAAAACTGATTATCCGCGAAAACATGAACATGTCGCTTCCTACAGCAAATACAATACTTTCGCCCGATGATATTTTAAAAGCACGCCAGATTGTCCGTGAAGTTTACATGGATGAAAAAATAGAAAATTATATCACTGATATTGTTTTCGCAACAAGAAACCCGGAGGAATATAAACTTCCGAAATTTAAAAGTATGATCAATTACGGTGGTTCGCCACGTGCAAGCATTAATCTTGCAATTGCTTCAAAAGCCTATGCTTTCCTGAAACGCCGTGGTTATGTAATTCCCGAAGATGTGCGTGCGGTTTGTCATGATGTGCTGCGTCACCGAATCGGGTTGACTTACGAAGCCGAAGCTGAAAATATCACAACCGAAGAAATCATCAATGAGATTTTAAACACCGTTGAAGTACCCTAATCTAAAAATTCTGAATTCATCATTCTTAATTCTGAATTAATAAAAATGGAAACCAGCGAACTGATAAAAAAAGTAAGAAAGATTGAGATCAAGACACGTGGATTGTCAGACCAAATCTTTTCGGGGCAATATCACACAGCCTTTAAAGGAAAAGGTATGGCGTTCAGCGAAGTCCGCGAATACCAGTATGGCGATGATATCCGCTCCATCGACTGGAATGTTACGGCACGTTTCAATCATCCTTATATAAAAATATTTGATGAAGAACGTGAACTGACGGTTATGCTTCTGATTGACATCAGCGGCTCTAATGAATTCGGTACCCAGAAACAACTAAAAAGAGAACTTATTACTGAAGTTGCTGCAGTTCTTTCATTCTCGGCAATCCGTAACAATGATAAAGTTGGAGTTATTTTCTTCAGCACTAAAGTGGAAAAATTTATTCCACCAAAAAAAGGAACATTCCATATTCTCAGAATTATCAGGGAACTTATCAATATTAAACCGGAAAATAATGGTACGGATATTACGGAAGCATTAAAATTTTTCACTAATGCAATTAAGAAAAGGAGTATTTCTTTCATCATCTCCGACTTTATTGGAAAGGATTTCGAAGAAGCTTTAAAAATTGCAAACAGGAAACATGATGTGATAGCCTTGAAAATTAATGACCTTAGAGAGAAAGAAATTCCAGACGTCGGGCTGATGCGTGTTAAAGATGCAGAAACAGGAAAAACCCATTGGATAGATACTTCCAGTAAAGTGTTAAGAGAAATGTATAAGAAGTATAAAATGGATGAATCGGAAAAACTGAAAAATATTTTTATTAAAAGTGGCGTCGATTCTGTTGAACTTGATACCGGTGAAGATTTTATAAAACCATTAAAAAAATTATTTAAGAAACGGGAAGCAAGATGATTTTAATGACAATTTTAGATTTAAGATTTTAGTCCGCCGCGACGGATTAGATTTATGATTAAAAAAAATTGATTCAATGTCATCCTGAGTTCATCGAAGGATGATAAAAGTCAAAGCAAACAAACTAAAAACGACGAACAATAAACGAGGTATAGGGTATAAAGGTATAAAGGAATATTTTAAAAATGAAAGTAACAATTATCTATTTGAAATAAAAAATGATTAAAAAACTTTTCATATTATCTTTTTTCATAAGCAGTATTCATTATTCAGGTTTGGCGCAGGATGTAAAAGCTTCTGCTAAGCTCGACTCAAATAAGATACTTATTGGCGACCAGGTAAAAATGAAACTGCAACTCAGTTTTCCTTCTAAGACATTAGTAGTATGGCCTGAGTTGAACGATTCCTTATCTGGTAAAATTGAAATCATTCAGAAATCAAAAATCGACACAGTAAAAGGTACAAATAATCTTACATTAAACCAGGTCTACACATTATCTGCTTACGATTCCGGCAGCTTTTATATTCCACAGATTTCTTTCAAATACAAAAACACCGGAGATACAGGATTCGCGACGATATTAACCGATTCAATTCTTCTTAATGTAAATACAATAGCCGTTGATACAACTAAAGCAATCAAAGATATAAAAGGTCCTTTGGATGTTCCTTTCAACTGGAAAGCGCTTATCCCTTATGTTGCCGGTGGTATTGCCCTGGTTGCAATAATTGTACTGCTTATATATTATTTTCAGAAAAAGAAAAAAGGAGGAAAATTCTTTATCGATTTTTCAAAGCCACCATTGCCTGCACATGAAATTGCTTTGCTTGCGCTTGAAGAATTAAAAAATAAAAAGCTCTGGCAAAATAATAAAGTCAAAGAATATTATACAGAGCTATCCGATATTATAAGAATATATATTGAAAAAAGATTTTCAGTAAACGCGATGGAAATGACTTCCGATGAAATTATTTCCACCTTCAGGAGTATTGATATTGCTAATGACTTAAAAGATAAACTGCGGCAATTATTTATTTTATCGGACCTGGTAAAATTTGCTAAAGCCAATCCATTACCAAACGAACATGATCTGAATTTTTTAAATGCACAATCGTTTGTAAAAGATACCATACCTGTTTTTATTCCTGCAATTGCTGAAGAAATGAAAAACAAAGAAGCTGAAAATAATTTTCCTGTAAACGAAAAGAAGGAGGATAAAAGCAATGCTTAGCCTTTTTGCACATCCGGCTTTATTAATACTGATACCGGTAATAATTCCGCTAATGGCTGTATGGTATTGGTTCAGGCATAAACAAAATAATGCCGACATCCAGGTATCCGACACGTCGGTATTAAAAAAAGCCCCGCGAACATTACGGCAGCGGATGTATCATGGTTTATTTATTTTACGAATGCTTGCAGTGATATTAATTATCATTGCCATTGCTCGTCCACAAACCAGCAGCAGCGGGACAGACATAAGTGTTGAAGGAATCGATATAGTTATGGCAATGGATATATCGGGAACTATGCTTGCCGAAGATTTTAAACCCAATCGTCTTGAAGCTTCCAAACAAGTTGCCATGGACTTTATTGATGGCAGACCTAACGACCGTATTGGTCTTGTTGTTTTCAGTGGTGAGGCTTTTACTCAATGTCCGCTTACTACCGACCACGCCGTAATGAAAAATCTTTTCAAAGATATTTACAGCGGGATGATCGATGATGGCACTGCTATTGGCGATGGACTTGCTACAGCCGTGAACCGCTTAAGAAAAAGTGAAGCGGTCAGCAAAGTTATTATCCTTTTAACTGACGGAATAAATAATACCGGGGCTATTGACCCTACTACTGCTGCTGAAATTGCAAAACTATACGGAATACGTTTGTATACTATTGGTGTAGGAACTTTAGGAATGGCGCCCTACCCTTTTAAAAATAGTTTAGGCGGTATCACTTATCAAAATGTAGATGTAAAAATTGATGAAACGCTTTTAAACAGCATGGCTGAACTTACCGGTGGAAAATATTTCAGGGCAACCAATAAAGCCAAACTTGAAGAAATTTATAAAGAAATAGATAAACTTGAAAAATCAAAAATTGATGAAACAAGCTTTAATATTAAAACCGAAAAGTTCCTGCCTTTTGTTTTGGCAGCATTAGCTTTGTTACTTATTGAATTATTTTCACGTTACCTTATTTATCGTAGTATACCATAATAATTAAAATTATGCAGTTTGCAAATCCATATTATCTCTATTTACTTCTGGTTATACCTGTATTCGTGTTGTTATATTTTTTATTGAACCGTTGGAAAAGAAAAACATATGAAAAATTTGGCGACACTTCCGTTATAACACAACTGATGCCTGAAGTATCGGAAATAAAACCGGTAATCAAATTAACTTTAAGAATGATTGCCGTAGCTCTTTTAGTTATTGCAATAGCACGTCCGCAAACAGGCGCCAAACTTGCCAAAGCAAAACATAAAGGTGTTGAGCTAATGATACTGCTCGATGTTTCAAACAGTATGCTTGCACAGGATATAAAACCCAACCGCCTTGATCGCGCAAAACTGGCTATTCAAAAATTAATGGACCAGCTCGATAATGATAAAATAGGTATTATTGTTTTTGCCGGAAAACCTTATGTACAGCTACCTATCACTTTCGATTACGCTGCCGGAAAACTTTTCCTATCAACAATTTCCACCGATATGATCCCTACGCAGGGAACCGCTATTGGCGCTGCAATCGACATGGCAATGAATTCTTTTAGCTTTACCGATAAAACAAAAAATAAAGCCATCATTATTATTTCCGATGGAGAAAATCACGAGGACGATGCTGTAGCTTCTGCCAAAGCTGCTGTTGACAAAGGAGTTTATGTTCATACTATTGGTATAGGTTCCACTGAAGGTAGTCCTATTCCTATTAAAGGAAAATCAGGAAACAGTTTTAAACAGGACAATGAAGGAAAAACGGTTGTAACAAAACTGAATGAAACCATGCTTCAGGAAATTTCAACTGCGGGAAAAGGAATTTATGTTCATGCATCCAATGCTGATGTGGGCCTTACAAAAATCATGGATGAAATCGACAAAATGGAGAAGAAAGAATTTGATGAAAAAATATATTCCGATTACGAAGACCAGTACCAGTATTTCATTGCATTCGCTTTATTCTTCATGCTTTGGGAATTATTTATCTTTGAACGTAAAAGCAAATGGTATTATAAACTGAATATCTTTGGCGAAAATAAAAAAGTAAACTAACTAAAAAGTATTGAACGATTTTATGTTTTTGAAAAAAAATATCATATTAATTCTTTTGCTTGCAGGCTTCTCCGCTTTTTCACAAAATGCCAATAACCTTATACGTAAAGGGAATTCGCAATATAATAGCGGCAGTTATAAAGATGCTGAAGTTACCTATAGAAAATCACTGGAGAAAGATTCGAATAATATCAGGGCTAAATTCAACCTTGCCGATGCATTATATAAACAAGGTAATTATGCAGAAGCATTAAAAACATTCAGCTCACTTATCGACAGTACTCTCGATAAATCAACACGTGCAAAAATATACCATAACTTAGGTAATGCTCTTTTGCAATCGAAAAAATACGAGGAAAGCATTGAAGCTTACAAAAATGCTCTCCGTGATAATCCAAACGATATGGATACCAAATATAATCTTTCCTATGCTTTAAAATATTTGCAGAAACAAAAACAGCAGCAGCAACAAAATAAAGACAACAAGGATAAGAAAGATGAGAATAAAGATAAAAAAGATGATCAGAATAAAAATGACGAAAATAAAGACAAGAATAAACAGGGAGAAAATAAACAAGACGAAAAAAAGCAGGATGATAAAAAAGAGCAAGAGAAAAAACAACAACAGAAAAGTAACCAGCTAACAAAAGATGATGCACAACGCATGCTTGATGCACTTAATAATAAAGATAAAAATTTGCAGGATAAATTGAATGAAGAAAAAGTAAAAGCGGTACAGATACAGGTGGAGAAAGATTGGTAGAGAGAATTAAAAATTCAGAATTAAGATTTAAGAATTAAGAATTGAGTCCGCCGCGGCGGATCAGGATTAGGAAAAAAATAATAAATAAAAAAGATATTTTTGAAAGTGATAAATTTGTTCATCGAAAAATAAGAATGAAAAGGTATATTCAAATATTATTAGTCCTTATTATTTCATTTGCTTCATTTGAAACAAATGCGCAGAAACTTACTGCCAGTTGCAAATACTCAAAAATAGCACTGGATAAATCATTCCAGGTTACTTATACGCTCACTGATGGAAGTGCTTCCCAGTTTTCGGGTCCTGCATTTGCAGGATTCACAATATTAGGCGGACCTTATAGCAGCAGCAGCAGCCAGGTTTCAATTATAAACGGAAGTGTTACCAGTGTTGTTAAAACATCATGGACCTATCAACTGCAACCTAAAGCTATCGGGAAATACACTATTGATGCAGCAAAAGCAAATGTAAACGGTTCATGGGTTTCTTCCGATAAAATATCTATCGAAGTTACAGCAAGCACTTCAACCAATGCAACCACAAGCACTAATTCCAACAGCAATTCAAAATCTTCAACTTCAACAACTACATCTACAGATGTATCAGGCAGCGATATTTTTATAAAAGCTTATGCTGATAAAACCAATCCTTATGAAGGAGAACAGGTTATTATCACTTATAAGATCTACACTCTTATTCCTGTTTTACAATATAACATTGATAAACTCCCTGCATTTACCGGGTTCTGGTCGGAAGACATTACCGATAAAAATGCAAAAATCACCCAATCAACTGAGATCATCAATAATAAAAAATATACGGTTGCCGAAATTCGTAAAGTAATTTTATTCCCTGAGAAATCAGGTGCATTAAAAATCGATCCGCTCAATATGGAGTGTATTGTTCAGGTTGCAAGCAAGCAGCAATACAGGGATCCGTTTGCCGATTTCTTTAACGACCCCTTCTTCAGTGGTTCATTCAACACGTATAGCCAGGAGAAAAAAACAGTAACTTCAAATTTACTTACAATTAATGTTAAGCCTTTGCCTACTACAAATCAGCCGGCTGATTTTAAAAACAGTGTGGGTTCATATACTTTTTCTGCCGAACTGGATAAAACAAAACTAAAAACTAACGAAGCAGCCAATCTCACTTTCAAAATAAAAGGTTCAGGAAACCTTAGTCTTGCTGAACTCCCCGAGATCGATTTCCCGGCCGATTTTGAAACTTACGACCCGGATATAAAAGATAATATTGTAGCAACAGCAGCAGGGGTAAGCGGGGCAAAGACCTTTAACTATCTTATCATACCACGCAGTGCAGGCGACTTTACCATCAAGCCCGTAAAATTCTGTTATTTTAATTTAAACACGAAATCATATGTTACTTTAGAATCACCGGAATTTAAATTACATGTTGATAAAGGAAGCGGCAGCGAAGAAGCTACTGTCAGCAATGCCAATAAGGAAGATATTAAATACCTGAACAGCGATATTCATTACATCAAATCAACACCTGTGTTTCTTTCTAAAACAGGAACTTTCTTTTATGCCTCTCCCCTTTTCTACGGCATCATTGCATTGCCAATAATATTATTCCTTTTATTCGTTATCATTTATCGCAAAAAACTTAAAGAAAACAGCAACATCGCGCTGATGCGAAATAAAAAAGCCACCAAGGTTGCACGCAAACGGTTGAATACAGCCAGCATTCTTTTAAAAGAAAATAAAAAAGAAGAATTCCTCGATGAAGTGTTCAAAGCGCTATGGGGTTATGTAAGCGACAAGCTGAATATCCCGCTTTCGGAACTTTCTAAAGAAACAGTGAATGATAAATTTGTTACTAAAAATGTGAACGAAGAAATTTCAAAACAGTTTATTGAAACACTCAACAATTGTGAGTTTGCACGCTTTGCACCTGATGATGGTTCAATCACTATCAGCACAATATACAACGATGCCATTGGTATAATAACTAAAATGGAGGATGAACTGAAATGAGAAAAGTTGTTATCATCATATCGTTAATTTTTATTTCTGCTTTCCAGCTTCGTGCTGATGAGAACTCCGATTTATTTACTAAAGGAAATACAGCCTTTACCGGGAAATTCTATCAGCAGGCAATTGAATGTTACGAGAAAATAATTAAAAACGGTTACGAATCATCCGAACTTTATTACAACCTGGGAAGCGCGTATTTCAAGCAAACCGACTACCCTTCAGCAATTTTATATTTTGAAAAAGCAAAAAAATTAAACCCTTCTGATGAAGATATTATTTTCAATTTAAAAGTTGCCAATAATAAAATTGTAGATAAGATTGACGAGATTCCTGAATTCTTCATGTTACGCTGGTGGAAAAATTTCAGGAATATTTTTTCATTCAACACATGGGCAACTATCGGGATCGCTTTATTAATAATATCTTTAAGCCTTTTCGGATTATATCTTTTCTCAACAGTTTTAAGAAGAAGAAAGCTGGCATTCTGGACTTCTCTTTCCTTTGCTTTCATCATGTTCTTATCATTTATTTGCGCTCAGTCACAGTATTCAGGCATTACTTCTAATAAAGAAGCTGTTATTTTCACACCTTCGGTAACAGCAAAAAGTTCGCCCGACATCAACAGCACCGATATTTTCGTGATTCACGAAGGTACCAAAGTAAAGGTTATTGATAATGTTGGCGAATGGAGTGAAATAAAAATCGCAAATGGTAGCGTGGGTTGGGTAAACACTTCTACATATAAAGTGATTTGATTTTATCATTATTGAATTTCCTCTAAAATTTTTCTCGCTGATTAACGCAGATAAAATCGCTAATCATCGCTGAAAATAATAAATGATATTATACCGATTGTATCTTCGTGCCACTCGCCTAACCGGTGAGGAAGGTAGGTACGAAACATAAGCAACACTATTATTTTTTTCTTTACTTTTACTTTATGAAACGAATAGGATTATTATCCGATACACATTCTTATTTTCATAAAAGTTTAGCTGACTTTTTTAAAGATGTTGATGAGATATGGCATGCCGGCGATTTCGGAAGCATTGAAATTGCAAACGAATTACGAAAATTAAAACCACTGCGCGGTGTATATGGCAATATTGACGGGCAGGATATCCGGAAAGAATTCCCGAAACACCAACGCTTTTATTGCGAAGAAGTAAAAGTTTGGATGACTCACATTGGCGGTTATCCCGGAAAATATGATATTTCAATTAAACAGGAAATTCTTTTAAATCCACCTAAACTTTTTATCAGCGGACATTCGCATATACTAAAAGTAATGAATGATAAAAACCTGAAACTGCTTCACATCAATCCCGGAGCTGCCGGCAAATACGGAATGCATCACATGATTACTGCAGTACGATTTGTAATTGATAAAACTGATATAAAAAATTTGGAAGTGCTGGAAATTGCCAGAGGGTAGCATTTTAGAACAATACGTTAATGTGTAGTTTTTAGCAACACTATTCATTAGGAGAACTGCACTTCGATTATACAAAAAACAGACACCCGAAGCACTGCTCCCATTTACGGCTTACTAATATTATCTGCAACACCCATGGTTTACAGTCTTGTTATTGCTAGTTTATTTTTTGTTTGTCAGTTCAGAAGCTGTAATAGTTTTCGTAAAAAATATTCCGTTGTATGTATTGTTATTTATATTCATTGTATTTCTTTTCAATGTCTTCTTGGGATAAAGCTGTCTTATATATTTCTAAATTGTCTATTGCGCCTTTATACCTTGCACCTGAAGGATTCCATTGATAAATTCCAATCCCAAGTCCTTTTGATGAATTTAATATCGTCTTTCCAGATAATGTTGATTCTTTTTCAAGTTGTCCGTTTACATACATCTTAACAGAAGTTCCGTCCCACGTTGCAGCAAGGTATTGCCATTTATTAATACTTATTGATGAATTTCCTTTAAGTTCAAAATAGTCTGAAGAACTATAATATAGTAGTATTCTTGGTTTGCCTCCTATATAATCGAAACTATATGGACCACCTCCATTAAAATCCATTTGTTTCTGAATCAAGTATGCACTATTTGTTTCTGGTTTTATCCAAATACTAAATGTAAATGAAGATTTCAAATCATATAAATCATTGTCAGCACTTGTAATGGATGAAGTCGAACCATCAAAATATGCAGCTCCATTTGTATTACCAAAAGAATCTTTTGTGAAAGTTATATTGTCTGAAATCAATACATTATTGTTTCCACTTGAATCAACTATCCCGTTATTAAATTTTAGACTTAATATTAAATTATTTGTCGTTGTTGGGATTTCTTCGTTAGAATCTTTTTTCTTACAGGAAAAATTAAATATTAAAATCACTATTATAAGTGAAAAAGTCCTATATCTAAAATTTAAATTTCTCATTAGCCTATAAAAAAAATAATAACACATAACTATCGCAGTTTTTATAATATTAAAAATTTACCTGTCAAAAAATGTCCTGTCTTTTCAACAAGTCTGAAGAAATAAACACCTGATGTGAAATCCCCTTTGTCAATTCTATAACAAGTCTTTGATAACACATTAATTGAGTTGGTCAGTATTCCAGTCGAGTTATAGATTTCAAGTCTGGAAAAAGCTTTATTTCCTTCAGGAAATATAATTAGACTTGATGACGAAACAGGGTTTGGAAATACTTCAATACTATTTTCAGAAGAATAAACATCTGAAATATCTGTCAACAATGGAAGACATGTGCTACTGATATTTTGGTCTAAATATAAAACCGTGTCATTTTGTTGAAAACATAATAAAGAATGAATACACGTACATGTCGGGAATGGATCTATTGAAGAAAGCAATCCTCTTGTACTTCCAATTCCTTCAATCCAATATTTACCAGCCCAGTCTGGATTAAGAGTGTAGCGTTTCCTGTATTTATTATTTATTAAAATTGAGTCGATAGCAATTATGGTTTGAGTAACACCATTTAGTTCAGCAAATGTATCATTGACATTTAATGAGAAATCATAAAGAAGAACATCAGCTGTGTCTTGAGGCATGTCGGAATATCCATTGAAATAGATTCTTTTCATACTATCCTCACGTACAAGACCACGATAATAGGTAGAGTCATTTGGAAAAGTCGTTTTATTTTGAGAAAAATATAATTTATGATAAAGTTTATTGCCAATAATTGAATCACCAATTATCAAATATTGTGTAGTACTTACCGAATATGGCTGATCACGATATTCATAAACATTCCAGATTGCATTTGAATCAGGAAATGGAACATAGGTTTGTGACTGAACATTTGAAATACAAATCAAAACCTGGATCATAAAAAGGAATAATATTTTTTTCATCTTTTAAAATTCAATTTCTCTGTTTTAAAAATTCTTTCTCCATTAATTTGCCAATGTCAGTCTGAGTTCATCGAAGACTGACCAATTTTAAATTTAATATTTTCTATTTACTATTATCTATTTTCTATTCATCTTTACGCTCCAAAATATTTCAATGCTTCGTACACAAGGAATGCCGGCCATACCAGGGCTTTTAAGAATCCTAATACGCCTATCCAAAATCCTGTTGCCTGCGAAATAAAATAAACGGCTGCTCCTATTAATCCTAAACCATATACGGCTCCCGATGCGGGTGCTCCTTTTGGCATTTTCTTTTTTGTTTCTGTTTCCATAATTTGTTTTTTTCAAATGTATAATTTATTTCTATTCCTTTTTTTAGAAAAAAGGAATCAAAATCCCGATAATTATCGGGACGGAAAATTTAAAGCGCTGCTATGGTTGTTTGTCGCACAAGCAAGCGCTTACTATCCACAACCATAACGGCACCATCGCACATCACCGCTAAATTTTCCATTGCCAACGCGCTTTCTTTTTTATTTTAAAGCGCGTAGGACTGACGTCCCGATAAATCGGGGCAGCGGGGACAAGGTTGGATGTGAATGAAAAATTGTGTAAAGTTCTCACAAAGAAGTTTACTCGCTTTGTATAGAACTTAGCAATTTTTCAGAGAGTGCGGAAGTTCGCCACGGCGAATGATTCGTCTTGACTCTTTTGTTACTTTTCTCGTCAAGGAGAAAAGTAAGGAATAAAATTAATTATACTTTTTGCACTAACCCTGTCCATTGTTAAAAAAGCCTCAATCACTACGCCTGCTTAAGTTTTGCGATGTCGAATTTCTTCATTTGCATAAAGGCTTTGGTGACCTTTTCTGCTTTCGACGGGTCGGTGATGAGCTTGGGTAATATGGAAGGCACTATCTGCCACGATACGCCAAACTTATCTTTAAGCCATCCGCATTGTCCTTCTTCGCCGCCGGCAGTGAGTTTGTCCCAATAGTAGTCTATCTCTTCCTGTGTGTCGCAGAATACCTGGAATGATATAGCTTCGCTGAACTTAAAGATTGGCCCGCCGTTGAGCGCGGTGAATGCTTGCCCGTTGATAGTGAAGTTGACGGTTAATACAGTACCTTCCTTTTGTCCGTGTATCTCTTTGCCTTCGCTTGTATAGCGACTGATGCTTTCAATTTTTGAATTGCGGAAAATGGATGTGTAAAATATTGCCGCTTCTTCGGCCTGGCTATCGAACCATAAGCAGGGCGTTATTTGTGAGTTGTTCATAGTTTTAATTTGCTTCAACATATTTTTTGAAATTATCAAGTATGGCTTGCCATCCTACTTTTTGCATTTCGGCTGGGTTTGTACTTTCGGCTTCGAAAGTTTCAATCACCTCGGTATTGTTGCCTTTAGCTGTAAATGTTATTTCCACTTTTCGGCCATCGCCAAGGGTATAGCTAATTAATTTATGGGTTATTATTTTATTGTATGTCCCCCAAAAATCAAAACCAAAGCTTCCGTCTTTAGCTTCCATGCGGTAATTGAACTTTCCGCCATTATGCAACTTGTTAGTTGCTTTGGGGGTATGCCAATCGTTGGAAGCAAAATTCCATTTTATAATATGTTCGGGTAGCGACCAAAAGTCCCAAACCTTTTCAATAGGTGCATTAATTATAGTTTCAACGGTTATGTTCTTATCCATTTAGGTGAGCTTTTGTTTGGATATATATATATTAAAAAAAGTTAGAAATAAATGAAAGATAACGGTTTCGGGCTTTGCGTTCGGGCGGGTTTCGGAGCACAAAACTGTCAACCAGCACTAAACTTGAATAGAAGCACAAAGCACCAGGTTTGCACATCAACCCGCCTGACGCAAAACCGCTGTTAATGGCTGGTTTTATGTGTTGTCTATAAGGTCTGAACATTTTGAAGAGTTCTTAAACAAGGTTCCAAGTATACTGTCCGTGTATTTAGTATCAATATAATAAGTCATCCTTGAAATTATGTCTTTGACCTTTGCTTCTAGTATTGAATCGTCTATTTTATAATCTATTTTTTGAAGTTGAGACTTTAAATTAAGTTCATTAATTGTCTTAAGTGCAATCATTCTATTTCCATGCACTAGAAGTCCATATTGTCTGCCGCTGTATGTACCTAATAGGGTTATTTCCTTTCTAATAATAGCCTCAATTTTTCTTACAGTCTTCACAGCATTAAAAACATAATATCCACTTACTGAAGCATTGAATATTTCTTTGTAAATCCCTTTGTTTAAATCCTCAAAAAATTTACCAATACCTCCTTTTGCTTGAACTGCTAATGAAGTCTTACCGCTTGCACAAGCGAGTGATGCAGTGGCTTCTATTAATTCAAATGATTTATCAGAGTATTGAAATGATTCCGATCTCATTATGTTATAGTCAATACCATCTATCATCAATTCTGTTTTAATTCTAATTTGTTCAATGTCTTGTGAAACAAAATCTCTGTTTTCGATTCTATTCTGTCTATTATTACATTTTGTGATTTCTTTATCAAAATTTTCTGGAGTTTCTGAAAGTTGAATTATTCTAATTCCAACTTTAACATTGTCTAAGTTTGTTGAAGAATTTGCAACTCCGTATTTTCCTATCGTACTAACAGTCTGTGCTCCGTTTACAATTGCAATATTCGTTAGCTTAAAACTTCCCAAGTCTCTTGTGCCTCCACCAACTAAAGACTTTGAAATACTGTCAGAAATTATTGTTATGCCATTATTAAAATACCAAAATAGTTCAGGTCGTGTTTGAAGAGTTTTCTCAATTTCTTCATTTACATCAGTTGACCCTAAAACTTGTCGTATGTTTTTTTCAAATAATCTTACGTTGTAATTCTTCCACCATTGAACGATTTCATTACCTGATACCATACCATAATATGCCTTAAAAGGGTCATTTACTGCACCCCAATTTGTTAAGCCTAATTCAATGTCGATTGCTGCATTTCCAGCACTTTGGGCTAATGAAGAATGAACTTTACTTTGATTTAAGCGATAAAAGGAAACAAGATTTTCAGCATTTGAATCTCCAATGTTATTCATTTCATTTAATAAATCTTCAATATGCCTATTAGAGTGTATTGCTAAGTTTAATGAAGTACAGGTGTCTATAAAAATCAATTCATATTTTGTATCATATTCACCTAATGCTAATTCTATCTCATTCTGCCTCCTTTTTATCTTTTCATTAAATCGGTCAAACTTTAAATTGAATAAATCGCGTACCCCAGTACAGAACTTTGCAACTCCTGCACTCTCGGGTTCCCCAGAACCATCTTTACTCCATTTAGATTGAACTATTATCATTTTTTTATTTGTAGGAGAATAAAATATTGCGTCAATACCATTGTCGTCTCCACCATCAACTACTGATTGAGCTGCTTGTTGTTCGGATATTTCAAGAGAGTTATATATTGCGTATGCTGCAAGACAACGAGTAATTATTTTATCGTCTTTTTGATTGTCTTTTGCTCCAATGTCACTTAGTTCTAAATGTGATTTAAATAAGTCTTGGATTTTCGATGAAATTTGATTGATGTGAAGTATACTCATGTCTAACTGTTGTGTTATATGTGTCTTGTGTTTTAAACTTGCCTGTAACTATTTATATATTCACCAAAAGTGAATAATTACTACTATGTAAAAGAATATTTATTCACCTTTTATAAATTTTTTATTATTCAAATGTAAAACCTTTCAAATTATAAAAAAAGCTTTAATATCAACTTTATACTAACAACTACACCAGTTCGACTAAATTATAAGTCGTAAGTCGATAGTCGTAAGTCGTAAGATACATTTGTGGTCATTCGTGGTTACTGGAGACTGTAGACTGCGGACTGTAGAGTGAATCGAAAAATTTATTTTTATGTTTATATACCCTATACCCCTTATACCTCTATACCTTTGAAAATTAAAAAGTATCTAGTCGATAGTCGTAAGTCGTAAGATACATTTGTAGTCATTCGCGGTTACTGGGGACTGAATTTCATTATTTCACGCAAAGGCGCAAAGACGCAAAGACGCGATTTTTTTTGAGTAAATGACCTGCCCAGCCTTCGACTAGCTCAGGCTGACGGCGAAGAGTTGAAAGCTGACAAGGAGACAAGGAGACAAGGAAAGTTAAAGTGCTGAGTGCATAAGTCAGAATTATTATACCCTATACCCCTTATACCTCTATACCTTTGAAAATTAAAAAGTATCTAGTCTTTAGTCGTAAGACATTAGTATCAAGTCGTAAGACACTAGTATCAAGTTGTAAGATAGAATGAATGCTCCTTAAATCAATCCCTGACACAGTTCCCTGAACAGACCCGGAACCTGAACGATTACAATTGATATCGTAGCAATGTAAGGAAGAATCTGTACGATTACAGTTGACATCGTACCAATGTAAGGAAGAATCTGCACGATTACAGTTGACATCGTACTAATGTAAGGAAGAATCTGAACGATTACAGTTGACATTGTACCAATGTGTGGAAGAATCTGAACGATTCCGATAAGAACTATAACGATGCGTGCAGGAATTGAGAGGGTTCATGCAATAGAGAGTGTAAATATTTTTGTGTAAATAAGGTTACATACCACCAATGACATTCAGACTAACCAGCTGCTAAACCTTATAACCATAGACATAAGTTGAATGGTTGGGCGACTGGTTTTGTCAATAGTTTTTAAGTATAAAGTTTTTTTACAAATAACTTTTAACATTCATCCTGACTAGTTGCTACACCTTACAACCAATGACATAAGTTGATGGGTTGGGCGGCTGGTTTGGACAAATGTTTTTTTGTTTATGGTGTTTATACTTTAACCCTTTGCCTATTGACTTAACCAGCTGCTACACCTTTCAACCATTGACTTTTTTAATATCCAATTTCCAATACTGAATGTCGAATTTCCAGGTTAATTTAATGTTTATACCCTATCCCCCTATACCCTTATACCCTTATACCCTTATACCTCTATACCTTTCAATGTTCTTTCACAATCTTTTTAACAGTAACACCATTATTACTTGTTACTCTGCAAATATAGATTCCTAAAGGAAGATCGGTAATATCAAAAAGTGTTTTGTATTTATTTATGGTTTGACTTTTTATAATTCTTCCATCAATATTCAATAAATCCATTGTAAAAATATTATCAGTATTGTATGATAGGACTTCAATGGTTATTTGATCTTTAGCCGGATTCGGGTAAATATTCACTAAAGAATTACCCAATGAAACATCTTTTACACCTGTAAATACAGGGCTTGCATAAGCACTTGCCGAAACTGCCGACTGGTTATCGAAACTGGTTACGGTGTAATAGAAAAGGGTATCCTGCGAAGCAGTATAATCATCATACGATAAAGCTGTAGTTGTGGCAATATACTTCCAGTAGCCATCAGTTGATGTTGAACGGAATACCCTGTAGCCCCCGATGGGAAATGTTCCTGCTGTACTCGCGCTCCAACTTATTGTATTATGGTCTGCATATGGTATAATCGCCACATTTGCCGGTGCAGACGGAGTGTTTATCATATACGTGTGCGACTTAACCAACTCAGCGAAACCAATACCATCAACAGGTTTGTTCTCAACTAATCCTTTTACTGTTGCCGCTCCTTCCCAAAATTTGAATAAGGTAACATCAATAACCTGGTTGGTAATAGTAGGAAACATATCAAGGGTAATATTACGCAAAGGGTTGATAAGCCGCCAGCTGCTTGAATAGTATTTATTGTTTGCCTGATCGTGCCAATAACTGGTTCGTTCAAATATAAACCCCGACGAGGTATCCTGGGAATTGTCGGGATATATGCCGCTTATAAGCCTTGATGCAGGAGTACAAGGTACATTGTTGGAATCGGCGGTATATGTTTGCCATATATTGAATTCCGAAGGAGTTTGCGGGCTACCCCATATAGTGCCCTTTTTATCCAACTGCATCGAAAACCATTCATATAAATTATTTGTATTAATACCTACTGTAAAAGGCCCCCATTGCCTGTCGATCCAACCTATTCCGGAAGTGATGGTATCTGTTACTCCTGCAAATTTAATAGTACCTTCAACTTTCATATTGGAATATGAATAATAAAATGAAGAGTCGCCGTTGGTGCCAATTGGAATATAACAATCGCCTCCAATATTAATAGGAGGACGATTATTGGTAACCGTAACTTTTAATCCGTCGTTATCCGTAGGATTTTCAGCATGAAAATAATAACGATAAGGAACGCTATCTGTAGGGTATGTCCATTTTGAAGTATCGCGAATCGATGGTAAAAGGATGTAATATGAAAGTTCCCAATGTCCGGTTTGAGAAGTAAGAGCCAATTGTGTCCGGTTAACATTGGTATGAAATGTACCGGTAGCGGGAACAGCAATATTGAATATACGCATATTAGCAGGTTTATTAAAGTAACAAAGCATTACATCATATACTTTATAATTGGGCGCCGAACCTATAAGATGAAGATTAATGTACCACCATTCCGTATTGGTATTGGAAGCTGTATGCCTTCCATCATCAACAGGAAACGAAAGAACGGTTCCGGCAGGCGAATATGGATATGTTTGCCAGTTCTGACTGTACATATTCATTGTATAGATCAAGGATACAATAATTATGGTAAATGCTTTTTTCATATATCTGTAATTTATTTTGCGGTTTTATAATGATTTCAATTTATATATATTCGTTCATGAAATTTTATTCTTTTGCAAATCTTTTCATAACTATGGTATTATCATCAGCTATCTTTAATATATATACTCCCAATGGTAAACCGGAAATATCTAATTGTGTTTTGCTTTTCAATATTTGCCGGTTATATATTAATTTTCCTTCTACACTATATAATTCAACTACAGCATGACTTCCTTTCATATCATTAGTAATATCAATAGTGATTTGATTTTTTGCCGGATTAGGATAAATATTCACAAAATAATTTTCCGTTGATATATCTTTAATACCAGCAAGGACAGGGCTTGCATAGGCGCTTGCAGAAGTGGAGGTCTGATTATCAAAACTGGTAACTGTGTAATAAAACAGCGTATCGGGTGAAACGGAATAATCATCATAAGATAACGCTGAAGTAGAAGCAAGATATTTCCAGTATCCGTTAGTAGATGCAGAACGATATACCCGGTATCCGCCAACAGGATATGTCCCTGCTGTACTTGTATTCCAGTTTATAGTGTTATGATCAGCAAATGATGTGATGGTTAAACCTGTTGGTACTGATGGTGTATTGATAAGGTAAGTGTGGCCATTAACCAATTCGGCAAATCCCAATCCTTCAACTGGCTTATTTTCTATAACACCTTTTATTTCTGTTGAACCTTCCCAAAATTTAAATGCAGTAACATTAACCAACTGATCAGGAATGGTAGGTATAATATCAAGAGTAATATTACGAACAGGATTTATCAATCTCCAACTGCTCGAAAAATATTTTCCTGTTGATGCATCATGCCAATAACTAAGTCGTTCAAAGATATAATTACAAGTAGTATCCTGCGAATCGTCAGGATATATACCGCTAATGAATCTTAGTCCCGGCACATAAGGAACATCGTTTGTGTCGGAATAGATCTGCCACATATTAAATTCAGAAGGAGTTTGTGGCGTTCCCCAAGTTATACCCGGTTTATCCAACTGTAAAGAAAACCATTCATATGAAGAACTTGTTCCAATAGAAAACGGTCCCCATTGTCTGTCGATCCATCCAATTCCTGAAGTGATAGTATCGGTTACACCAGCAAATTTAATTGTACCTTCAACTTTCATATTTGTATAAGAAAAATAATATGACGAGTCGCCTTCAACACCTTCGGGAATATAACCATTACCTCCAACATTCAGAGGAGGACGGCTGCTGGTAACATAAATATTAAGTGCATCATTATCAGTAGAATTTATAGCATGATAATAATAACGATAAGGAATACTGTCTATCGGATATGTCCATATTGAAGTATCTTTAATGGATGGATAAAGATTAAAATAAGTAAGTCCCCAATAAGCTGTTTGCGATGTAAGCGCCAATGGGGTTTGGTTTACATTAGTATGAAAAACGCCTGTTTCAGGCATAGCAATATTAAAGATACGTTGGGTAGTAGGCTTATTAAAGTAACAAAGCATTACATCATATTTTTTATAATCAGGCGCTGCACCTATAAGATGCAGGTTTAGGTACCACCATTCGGTAGTGGTATTAGTTGTATGCCTTCCATCATCAAGAGGAAATGAGAGAAGTGTATTTACAGGAGAATAAGGATACGTCTGCCAGTTCTGGCTAAATATGTTCATTGGAAAAAACGAAAATAAAATAAATGATGCAAATAGTTTTCGCATAATGATATGATTTTATAACACACCAAATATATCAAAACAAATGAAATAGAAACCACAATAAATGTATTTTAACACTTTTATGATAAAAATAGTATACTAATTCGGTTTAGTTTTTTTAGAGGAAAACAGTAATTATACTGGGCGAATGAATTTGCATTATTTTGCAAATTCTTTCAGCCTAAGTATAATAATAAACGTTAGTTGCTACAGCGACCCGTTCAACATCAGCGTAAATAGTTGGATTGCGTATTTTGCAGTTTTATTTATTTTAATCTTTATCCGGCGATAAAGTTAAATTTTCAATAATTTTTGTTTCAGAAACACATGAACCTTCGGTTTTAGTATTATCACGAATACCTTCAAGTTTCATAGATTTATTTTTCAACTGCACAATGCGGTAAACTGTTGGTGATGCTGCCTGATACGAATAATTGGTTGTATTCGCCTGAACCGATACAGCTTGAAAAGCAACATATTCTTTATTCTTGGCCTCACCATCTTTATTTTTTGAAAGAAAATACCAATAGCCTTGTTCATCCAAAACATATGTATAATTATACGGGAAATTTAAATTCTGATAAATCCTATATGAACC
This sequence comes from Bacteroidales bacterium, assembly GCA_035353855.1. Classification (NCBI taxonomy): domain Bacteria; kingdom Pseudomonadati; phylum Bacteroidota; class Bacteroidia; order Bacteroidales; species Bacteroidales bacterium. The sequence continues at coordinate 41,129 of DAOQAK010000016.1, forward strand.
ATCATTTTTAATTTCAAACCTCCATTTATAAAATCCTTCTATACTTCCCTGATTTTCCTGGTAAATAAGCCTGTTATCTTCACCAAACTTATATATTTCAGAAAGCTGAGGTGTACCATAAGACACCCTGCCTTCAGTAACTTCCCAATTACGACAGATTCTCGCTTTTCGTGATAGAAATGATACCAAAGGGTCCTCCTCGCCTTTCTTGCAACCATTGAATACTAATATTATTATAAACGATAACAATAGTAAAAGTTTTTTGTTTTTCATATAAAAAAAATCAGTTTATGATAATGCAAAAAAATAAAAAATCTTTAATATTAAAGATATGATTTGATAGTCGGTTTAATTTAAAATATAAATGGCATAAAAGAGTTTATATCTGGAATGTTTTCCACATTTATACTCGTTCTTATCAGGTTTGCAAAAGTAAAACTGTTTAGAACGAGTTATACCGTACAGAAAACAAAAATATTTTTGCAAACCTTTTTTCTGTCGGTATACTATTAGCCATAATTTCAAATCAAAAGACACATTTATATTTTCAAAAACACTGCATCAGGCAAAGTGTATCTAAAAAATAATCTCACTGAATTATATGGATAATCATTCAATCCTTTTTGAAAGTTTATTCCAAGGAAATGATTTCCTGTTTTTCTTGATAGCTGCAACCTTGCAACAACAGGTCTGTCATCATTATTTATATAACCAAAATATCCACCGGCATTACATGAGATAATATATTTCAAAAAATTTAAATCAAGTCCTGCTCCATATAAAAACGAATCATCCTGCCTGTAATCGCCCCTGTTTGTCTGCCAACTATAAAACCCAATCATAGCATACCAACGCAATTTATTCATCAAAAATTTTTTATTGTTTTTTTCTTTACCAAATGATAAATCAAAAAAATATCCGGGAGCATCAGTATACCGTGCTGCTGAAACATTTGTCCCCGAAGCGGTGCGCAACGAAATGCGCAATGCCATATCAGGGATTTTTTTATTCCTGACCAACTGAACAATTGTCCCGAAATAAATATCACCACCGGCAGTTCCTTCACCGTCTCTATCACGCGATGCACGCTCATCACGGGTTATCGTATCTATTTTAAAATGTTCAAGCGGTACAACATATCCTTCAATTGCAACAATTTTAGGTACTATAGGATAATACAACATAGTAAAAGCATTTTGTGTTTTATCACCTTTACTGAAATGTCCATCTGCCGCAAGCTCCACAATTGCTTTATCTCCGGTGACTCCTTTTTGAATTTCAGGAACAGGCAACGCATTCGGACCAAAATATTTCGGCGAAAAATTCAAATACTGATACCATGGAGTTATGCCATCCCAGTGATGAATATTCACCCACCAGTCGTAATTTTCCTGCGCATGGATATTTGTCATGCAAAAAATAAAAATCACGAATGCAAAATATTTTTTCATGATCAACAATCAAAATTTAAATGTTGAACTTAACATGACCGATTTTCCATCGGTAACAGGCAATAAAGAAAATTTAGTATTGGTACGTTCACGAACAACAAAACTTCCTATAGAATAACCCAGGGCGCCACCGATGATTACATCCGACATCCAGTGTGCATCTTGTGTAAGCCTTGATATTCCAACACCTGTGGCAAGCGTATAACAAATTATCGGGACTATCTTAATGTCTTTATATTGCTTTGCAATCACAGTTGCTACCGACCATGCAGCAATAGTATGCCCTGACGGGAATGCATCATAACCTGATTGTTTGTAATCTTTTTTAAAAGCATTCAATGATGTTGGAAACCAGTTCCAGTAATCTTTTCCATTATCGAAAGAAGGTCGTTGCCTTCCTGTGAATAATTTTCCTAATGTTACAATAAAGCCTGCATGCAGTAATGCTTCAGTAGCCATTAATCCGGTTTGTTTTGCTTTATCATTTTTAAATACAAGTCCGCCAAAATAAAATAACGCACATGTAGATAAAGTAGTAACATTCTCGCCTCCGTATGTAACCACAGGACTAAGGTCGGAAACCCACTGATGTTTTGCCTGGAATTTTTTAACTTCAGAATAAATTTTTTCATCACGCGATAAAGCAATAATGGTTGCTCCAAAAACAGGCGCCCAATAAAGTTTATCTTTATCCATCATTTTTACCGGCGACATCCAGAGCTTTTTCTCATCCTGAATAAATGCTTTCACACACCATACTTTTTCAGGACTTACAGCAACATCATTTAAGGAAATCACCAAAGAATCCTGATTTTGCGCTTTCACAAATATTCCTGAAAAAAAGATAAGTGCTAATAAAATAAGTTTTTTCATAAAATAAATTATCCAATAAAAGTAAATAAATAAAGTGAAATGTGAATTGATTTTTCTTTCAATTGATTCCACAAACTTCAATTGTAATTTTATCAGGCCTGTTGCCCTAAACCTACAACCAATGACATCAATTTAATATTTTCTATTTGCTATTATATATTTTCTATTAAAAAAGTCAATAGTTGAAAGGTGTAGCAACAAGTCAGGTCAATTGTCAAAGGGCTAAGGTTTCAACTCCATCAATCTAAAACACATAACCAGTCCTGTTGCAACAAACCTACAACCAATCCGCCTTGGCGGACATCAATTTAATATTTTCTATTTGCTATTATCTATTTTCTATTAAAAAAGTCAATGGTTATTTATTGATGGTTAATATTTCTCAATATCCAATATCCAATTTCCAATATCGAATGCCGAATGTTCAACTTTATTTGCGATTTTTTTCTCTTTCAACTTTTGACCACCACCCTAACTAGCTGCCCAACCTTAAAACTTATAACTCTTGTTAATGGTTGATAGGTGAAGCGACTGGTTTAGTTAATTGTTGTGAGTAGTATGTTTTTTTCACTCGATAAACTAATAACCATAAACCTAACTTTCTGCACAACCCATAAACCGCCAACCAAATATTTTGCTCACAAAACTCTTCACGTAATTCACCGACATCTACCATTCATTCACCGATTTGCTATATAACAGGGCTTTCATAGCATAGTATATTTGTCGTAGAATAAAAAAAAGAAAAATATCTTCCAGTGTGAAGAGCTTAATTAACATATAAATAAATCATTAAAATTTTAAATTATGGAAACTACAACGTATTTTTGCAGCAAACACAGAAGAATGAAAAAAATCATTACAGCAATACTTTTTATCGTGGCAGGCAGCTTGCTGCTCGCATTCAACACAGGTGTGTTACCTCATGAGTACAAACATATTTTTTTCTCATGGGAAATGTTTTTAATAGCCATTGGTGTTGTTAACCTGTTTGCGCCAGAAAGCCGCATGACCGGTATCATTCTTATACTAATAGGCGGATTTTTTATTTTACCCGATCTGTTTTCTTTTCCTTTTGAATACACACATACATTTTGGCCTGCATTAATTATAATTATTGGAATTATGATGCTTGTAAAAAGAGTGTGGCATCATCCATTTAACCACCATTCCTATTCGGAAACGAAAGTAAGCGACGGATACATTGATGAAACAAATGTTTTTGGCGGAAATAAAATGCGCCTGTCACCTGTTGAATTCAAGGGAGGCAAAATCACCAATATTTTCGGCGGTTCTGATATCGACCTCACACAAACTACTCTTCCCGAAGGAGAGCATGTGCTTGAGATCACCTGTATTTTCGGAGGAACTGCAATACGCGTACCTTCTGATTGGAATGTTCAGTCGCAAATGACTTCTATCTTAGGCGGAGTTGGCGACAAACGTTTCATGACAAAGAATGCAAACGAATTCTCAAAAAGCAAACTCATTATAAAAGGTGTTGCAATTTTCGGCGGATGCGAAATAAAAAATTAATTCCATTTTATGGACCATCCTTTTTTTAAAAATCTCCGATTCATATCTATATATGGAATAAGCTGGGTTATCCTGATGATAATCCAGTTTACTGTTTTTTATTATATTTATAAAATTGATTTTGAAATTGCTGTTGCCGATAGTATTGTTTATAATTTTCTCTTTGCAATTATCGGCTTGCCTGTTTGGTATGTGGTGCGTTATTCCAAGTCAGCAAAATCAATTGTTTTCAATACTGCTATTAATCATTTAACATCATTGATACTCATCCTTCTTGTCTGGATAAGTGCATCTGGTTTTATTATGCGGTCGCTTTATTCCGATAACCTTTTATATATTCAATTCCTTGATAATTCTTCCATTTGGAGAATTGTAAGCGGTACATTTTTATATTTTATCCTTGCATTGCTTTATTATATCATAGGTTATTACAACGATTTGCAGGAACGTACATCCAATGAAGCAAGACTGGAAAAAATGATCAAAGAAGCCGAATTGAATATGCTGAAATCACAGATCAATCCACATTTTTTATTCAACAGTTTAAATTCGATCAGCTCACTCACTATTACCAATCCTGAGAAAGCGCAGGAAATGATCATCAAGCTGTCCGATTTCCTTCGTTATTCAATAAGTCAACCCAACGAATCATACTCGTCATTAAAAACGGAGCTGGCCAACATCAACCGTTATATTGATATTGAAAAAGTACGTTTCGGGAATAAACTTATTTCGGAATTTATCATAGAACCGGAAAGTAACGAATTAAAAATTCCGGTAATGATTTTACAACCGTTGTTTGAGAATGCCATAAAACATGGGGTTTACGAAAGCACTGAACCCATCATCATAAAAACAATTTGTAAAAAAAACGATAATTATCTTTCCATTTCTATCTCAAATAATTTCGACTCTTCACCAAAACTTTATAAAGGAAACGGTATAGGTTTAAATAATATTAAAGAACGTTTACGAATCATTTATCGACAGGAAAACCTGTTAAGAACAAAATCAGAAAATAACATTTTTTATGTTGAATTATTAATTCCTCAATCATGAAAATCCGCACCATCATTATTGAAGACGAAGAACCTGCAAGAGCTTTGATAAAAAATTATCTCTCTGCAAATAATGACATTGAAATCATTGAAGAATGTGCCGATGGATTTACTGGTGTTCTTGCTATAAATAATAATAAACCCGACCTGGTTTTACTCGATATTCAAATGCCAAAACTCACAGGCTTTGAAGTGTTGGAATTGATTCAATATAAACCTGTGATCATATTCACTACAGCTTTCGAACAATACGCCATTAAAGCGTTTGAAACCGGCGCTGCCGATTATTTATTAAAGCCTTTTACCAAAGAACGCTTTGCTAATGCATTGGACAAAGCAAAAGAAAAAATCTTTTCTAAAAATAAACAGGAACCGAATTATTCCAGTTTAATGAATGCTTACGATGATAAAGAAGAAAATATAAACCGCATTGCTATCCGCACCGGCAGCAAAATTCATTTAATTAATGCTGATGAAATAATTTATATTTCTTCCGATGATGATTATGTGCAGGTTCACACGAAAGAAGGAAATTTCCTGAAAGAAAAAACAATGAAATATTTTGAAACACATCTCGATTCCGGTATCTTCATCCGCATTCACCGCTCTTTTATTGTAAATATAAATTTTATCCAACGCCTTGATTATTATGATAAGGAAAATTATTCTGCCGTACTTAAAAATAATGATGTGCTGAAAGTAAGTAATAACGGGTATAAGCTATTAAAAGGAAAACTGAATATCTAAATCCATAACGCGAAAAATAATTTATACCGACAGAAAAGAGTTTTCAAAAATATTTTTTGTTTTCTGTACGATATAACTCGTTCTAAACAGTTTTGCCTTTGCAAACCTGATAAGAACGAGTATAATCAACCGATATAAGCCGGATGTTTTTCATTATATTTTAAAAGATATTTAAAAATGATTTTCTTTTTCTTTTTTTGTTTGAGCAAGTCCTGGTAAAGCTCATTGTCGTGTGTTTGCAAAAATTTTGAAAAATTTTTATAAGAAAATAATTCCACCTTACCTGTTTCAAAATCAATAAAGAATTGCTGGTATTCACTGTCGCTGCTAAAACCCGTAATTACATTATTTGCATGGTTAATGCTGTTAAGCCCTACAAAATGGCATAATGAACCAATTACCATTAATTTAAAATAGTATGAATAATAAGCATGAGCAATATAAACATCACCTTTATAAGAATAACCCCAGCAGTCCTTTAATTCGCATCCGCCGGGTGTTTTAACTGAATCGGGACAGATGTATACAATATCCTTATAATTCGGATCGGAATATGGCGCCGGCTTTTTTACAACAAACTTTCTTATTGCAGGGCTATCTGTTTTGAACTGTTCAAAACTGGTATAAATGCCTTCATCAAAAACGAAATCGGATGTATATCTTACTTTGCCTGTAGTGTCGCTTTGCGAAAAAGAATAAGATGTTATTAATACAAACAACAATATGTATATGTACCGTTTTTTTCTCATTGCTGTTTTTTTTCAGGAATATAAAGATACAACTTTTATAAATAATACCATTTACTTCAGCATCTTTAAAAAATCTTCTTCGGAAATTATAGGAACATTATATTGATTTGCTTTTTTCCGTTTTTCGGGTCCCATATTATCGCCGGCAAGCAGATAATCGGTTTTCGATGAAACTGCGCTAATGTTTTTTCCACCATTTTCTTCAATCATTTTTTTAATTTGTTCACGGGAATATTTTCTGAACACTCCACTGACCACAAATGATTTACCGTTTAATTTTTCCGACACTAATGAATTCAAGCCTTCTGCAATACTGAATGAAACGCCAAAGCACTTTAAACGATTTATTAATTCAATATTTTTTTCTTCATTAAAAAAACCGATAATGCTCTCAGCAATCCTCTCGCCTATTTCATCAACATTAATAAGATCTTCTTTGGTAGCGCTTTTCAATGCACTTATATTTTGATAATGTAATGCCAGTTTCTTTGCAATAGTTTCTCCAACATAACGAATTCCTATTGCATATAATACCCTTTCAAAAGGAACATGTTTCGAATCTTCAACACCATTCAATATATTCTGAACTGTTTTTTCCTTAAATTTTACAATTCGTTTTTTACCATCATCTGATACATATTCTTTCTCAAGTCCGAAAAGCATTTTATAAGTCAGCCTGTATAAATCAGAAATATCTTTTACCAAACCATTATCAAAAAGAATTTCTATTTTCCCTTCGCCCAAACTTTCAATATTCATGGCTTTCCTGCTGATAAAATGTTCCAGCTTCCCTTTTATTTGCGGGGGGCAATTTGTTTCATTCGGGCAATAATGATTGGCTTCGCCTTCTTTTCTGATAAGCGGAGTTTTACATTCAGGACATTTATCGATATATACGACTTTAGGTAAGCATTTATTGTCAATACTTGTATCAACACCAATAATTTTCGGAATGATTTCACCGCCTTTTTCAACAAAAACGGTATCGCCAATATGTAAATCCAGTTTCTCGATCTGGTCTGCATTATGCAAGGTAGCCCTTTTTACAACCGAGCCTGAAAGCTGCACCGGTTGAAGGTTTGCAACAGGTGTGATAGCTCCTGTACGTCCCACTTGAAAATCAACGGATAATAATTTTGTAGAAACCCGTTCGGCCATATACTTATAAGCTATTGCCCAGCGTGGCGATTTTGCTGTGCTTCCAAGCTGCTCCTGTTGTGCAAAAGAATTTATTTTTATTACAACACCATCAATATCAAAGTCGAGTTGATGACGTAATTTTTCGACATGATCAATATATTCTTTTACTTCTTCTATTGAATTACATTTCCTGATATATTCAGAAACCTTAAATCCCCAGTTCATTGCGGCCTTCATATTATCGAAATGATTATCAAAAGGTAATTTTTCACCTAACAGGGAATAAAAAAAACCATCAAGATTTCTTTTTGCAACTTCTTTCTGGTCCTGCATTTTCAAACTCCCCGATGCTGCATTGCGCGGATTAGCGAAAGGGACATCCCCTTCCATTTCTTTTTCGGCATTTAATTTTTCGAACGATCTATGCGGCATGATAATTTCACCACGCATTTCAAATTCATCAGGAAAATCAGAACCATGAAGTTGTAATGGAATACTTTTTATGGTTTTAATGTTCACTGTTACTTCATCACCCTGCTCTCCATCGCCTCGCGTAACCGCGTAAAGCAATTTCCCTTTTGAATAGGTTAAACCAATGGAAAGTCCGTCGAATTTTAATTCACACACATATTGATAATTCTCTCCAAGTACTTTTTTTACCCTTTCATTAAAATCGTCAAGCTCCGAAAAGGAATAAGTATTCCCTAACGATAGCATCGGATATTTATGTTTACGTTGCTTAAAATCTTTGGTGATTTCACCTCCTACTCGCTGCGAAGGGCTATATTCATCAAAGAATTCAGGATATTGTTTTTCGAGCTCAATCAGTTCATTCAGCAACAAATCAAAATCATAATCACTGATCAATGGCCGTGAAAGAACATAATAATAATAGTTATGCTCGTTTATTTCCTTACGAAGTTCTTCAATTTTTATTTTAGCTTCTTCCCTTTTCATAAACAGTTTGCAAATTAATAAAAAAAGCCGGAATCCCGGCTTTAATATTAAAAGTAAAAAAGCTTATAAACTAATAGAAGTAATATCAAGCTCAACAGGATTAACACACATTGCCGGGATTTTGGATGAATTGAACATTACCTGTTCGGCCCACGGACTAAGAATAAAGCTGGGTAATAACTGGTCGGGGTTTGTCATTATCATTACCATATCGGCTTTAATATAATCAGAATAAACATTAATACTTTTTGCAAAATTTCCTGATTCAGCAGAAACCTTTTCAGTAAACTTAACTCCATTTTTCTTAAGTATACTCTTTATTTGCGCCATGTTTCTTTCCACTTCGTTAGCCTGGAATTCATCTTTATATTTTATTCCAAACATGTGAATGGTAGAATTAAATATTTTTGCAATATGAATAGCCCAGCAAACCTTTTGTTTCGATTCAGAAGTTTCATCAATTGGAAACACAACATTATTATATCCTTTACCAAATTCGCGTTCCTGAACAACAATTACCGGTACCGATGAACTTTCAATAACCTTCATTGCAAAACTTCCGACAAGATGCTGAACTCCTATTTTTCCATGAGTTCCCATTACGATCATCCGGGCTTTAATTTCATCGGCAACTTTGGCTATTGTTGTGAATATACTGCCTTCTTCAGCAATATAATCAAGCTTTACATTATATTTTTTCTCGATAGATGAAGCAATTATCTTCAATTTTTCTTTAATTACGTCATCATTTAAATTTTCTTTCTTTAAATAGGCTTTTGTTTCCTTATTAATGACATGCAAAATGGCAATCTTTCCATTTATTTGTTTGGCAATGCCGGCAGCATGGTCAATAGCAAAATCAGCTACCTCAGTAAAATCGGTAGGAACAAGTACAATATTTTCTCTCTTGCTTTTCATAGAATTAAGTTATTATGCAAAAATATAAAAATTATTCAAAATTAAAAATCAGTTGATCAAAGTTTGGATTTGAGTTAAATTCTGATTTTTCTTTTCGTTACGTAGCGCTATGGCTGACTCAGTGAAGTAGTTATTTTTTTCGAGGAAATCAACTTGTATATGATACCATTTCTTTAATGAAACTTCATGACCATGTTCATTCCATTCGCAAAGCAAGCGATTGGCTATCATAAAAAAATCATCACGACCTAAATAATCCAAATCGGCATCGCATAATATTTTCTCCAATAAAGTCTTTGGATTCTGAGGCAATCGTGTTGCTAAAATCATATTGCAAATGATATCGATATCTTCATCGGTATAATCAAATTCAGATAAATATTTTCTTGTTACCATTACCGATTCTTGTTCATGGTCGCAATATCCAAAAAGAAATCCTGAATCGTGATATAACGCCGCTGTTTCAAGTAATATCAAATCCTTACCGGTAATATTTTCCATCGCTGCTAATTTCTTAGCCGATTCATAAACATCAAGAGTGTGTGATAAGCAATGATAGTATAAGCGGGGTTTTAATTCGTTTTTCAGTTTATTAAGAATAAATTCCTTTGCTTCCTGAAAGTTCATGTGTTTTGGCTTGCTGTTGCAATAGCAAATTTAAAAAATCTGTTTCAGAAAATAAAATGCAATACAGCGTTCTAAATGTTAAAATACAATTACTTACGCCTAATTATAAAAAATTTATGACGAAATAATTTAATTTTAATATTAAAAAATGAATAAATATGACAGGTTTAGTCATTAAATCAATATATCTAATACCTTTTAGTTTAATACGAAAGATTAAAAATTACTTTTTAATAAACGGAGAGATCGCCCGGGTATAAATTCCACGGGTATATGCATTCAGCATATCAAAAGAAGTAATAGGAACACCATCATTAATGAACTGTTCGATAATCCGGTTGACCTGTTTTTTGGTGAGCACAATACTTCCGCAAAGCACCACAAGCCTTACCTGGCTGTAATCGTCGGGTAATTTTTCTGAAAGGTTAACAATATGGTATTCCAGTTTCTTTTCACAAAATGCATCCAGTTGGTTAATCACCAATTCAGGTTCTTTATATTCGGAAGAAGTGCTATCACCGGATGCTTGTATAATTAGCACCTGATCGCCGTCTTTCAATTCAGAAATAACCGGTGTATATTTCAGGTACGCATTAAAATTCCCTTTATGCCTGGCCATAACAACTCCATATGTTGTAAGCTGTGTATTATATGGAAGCAAATCCATGGCTTTGTTAAATGATGATGTAGGGATTATGGTCATACGAAGCGCATCATACAATGTCGAAAAAATCGTCTGAAGCTCTGTTTCTTTCACCATCAGCACGAAACATAAATTATCTATCAGGTCGCGGGCAATTTCGTTATGCGATTTGCTCAGCTGCCCATCAGGTTCTTTAAGGTTTGATGGTATTGCCAGAACAACAATATCATTCTTTGAAACCACCGAACCAAGCATTGACTTTGATTCATAAGCTGACTCAGGCAAAAGTTGCTTAATGGTATTGATAACATTTGAAACATTACTTTTTTCAGTTGAACTGAATTCAATCACATTGGTCTGATACGCTGTTTCAACCTGAGTCTTGTATACCTGTGCCAATTCATTGATATCAGATTTATTATGAACTACGATAAAAGGTAATGCATAATCAATAAAATGATTTACCATTTTTTTCTCAGGTTCAGCAAAAAGATTCCCGGTAATAATCAGAACAGCAAAATCTATAACTTTTAATACCTGCATACTTTTCTGTATGCGCTTCTCTCCTGCTTCACCATAATCATCAATACCGGAAGTATCAAATAAAATAACTTTACCAATATCTTTCAGTTCACAAAGATATTTTTGAGGTTCTTTTGTGGTACCCGAAATTTTTGAAACTTCAGCCAATTCAACTCCCGATAGAGCATTAATAAATGAACTCTTTCCGTAGTTTTTTCTTCCAAAAACACCAATGCATGGTATTGACATAGCTTGACCCGCCGAAGTATCGAATGATATTTGTAATTGTTTTTCCATAACTTATCAGCATTCAAATATATGATTTTTTTCAATAATCAAATAATATTAATGCCTAATTTTGTATTCAATAAAACTGTTGATATGAAAAATTTTAAATCACTTCTTTATTTTATAATTATTGCGTTCTTCCTGATGCCTGTTAAATCATGGTCGCAGGACAAATATAAATTCACCATTCAGAAAGAGCTTAAAGCAAACACGGTAAAAAACCAGGGAAACACAGGCACATGCTGGAGTTTTGCAACCTGTTCCATGCTGGAATCAGAATTATTGAGAAACGGAAAAAAAGAAATTGATTTATCGGAAATGTATATTGTTCGTTGCGCTTACATTGAAAAAGCAGTATTGTATGTTAGGCTTCATGGTAAATATAATTTTGATGAAGGCGGCGAAGCACATGATGTGATCAATATGATGCGGAAATACGGGCTGCTTCCGCTGAACGAGTACCCCGGAAAAAAAGATGATGAAAAAATGTATGACCATTCCAAAATGAAAAACGATTTAAAAAATTATCTTGACAAATTATTAGAAGAAAACGAAAGCAATTTTCCTACAGATTGGATAAAAGGTTTTGAAAAAATACTAGACAAGTATATGGGCAAAGTGCCGAAAACATTTGAGATCAACAAAACCCAATATAATCCTATAACATACATGAAAGATTATTTGGAAATAAATCCTGATGATTATATTGAATTCACATCGTTTAACCATCACCCATTTTATCAGAAATTTTTTCTTGAAATCCCCGACAACTGGTCATTTGATTTATATAATAACATTCCCCTTGATGATTTGATTGAGATTATTGACAGTTCTATTGCAAAAGGCTACACCGTTGGGTGGGGTGGAGATGTAAGCGAAAACGAGTTTTCACAATTTGAAGGATTAGCTATTGTTCCTGAAACTGAGTGGTCACGTAAAAATGAGGTAGAGCAATCAAGAACACTAACAGTAACGGAAAAAGAACTTAAAGTAACGCAGGAAAATCACCAGAGAAGTTTCGATAACTTTACAACTACCGACGACCACTTTTTGCATATCACCGGAACCGCAAAAGACCAAAGCGGCAATAAATTTTATTTCACAAAAAATTCATGGGGCGATAAAGGAGCCTACAAAGGCTACCTTTATTTATCGGAACAATATATACGTTTAAAAACAATTTCTATTATAGTAAATAAAAGCACAGTTCCTGCAAGGATTTTGGATTCATTGAAATAAAAAATCCTCTTGCATGGCAAGAGGATTGTACAAAAAAATATTTTTTCTTAGAACTTAATAACAACGGGAGTGTAGCTAACTGAGATGTTATTGTTGTTAACTAATTTAAAATTCACAGCAGTGTTTTTATGAATTTCGCCATCAATTTTTAAACGCTGAGTATCTTTCCATTCAATTTTTGATAAACCCATTTTTGAAAATTGCAGACTTTTTGAACTCTCAACAAAAACAACCATTTTCATTTCATCAAAAGTTGCTTTCACAGTTTGCGAACATGCATCGGTTGCTGAAATAGCAGGTGTTACCTGGGTGTATTTAGACATCAATGGAATAGAATCCAAATACATTTCTTTTTTTACACCCGAAACCAAACCATGCTTTTCAGCATTTTCCAGTTTGGTATCAGGAACATAAATCAAAGCATCCAGTTTTGATAAATTCTTCAGGAAAGCTTCAAAACAAGGTTCACACGAAATATACGATGAAGGAGTATGCCCGTTCAATTCTTTTTCACGGTTCTGAACAGGAATAAATCCTGTGAATGTTGCCGATAGCAACATGATAATAAGAATCCAACTTTTTACTTTTTTCATATTTTATTTTTGAGAATGTTTAACACAAATATAAAATTTATTTTGAAATCAAAACGTGGTTATGATACAATGCAAGAAGCACATCTTTTCCTAAGGTAATATTCTTCTGTTTCTCGAGATAAATAAATATTTCGTCATTGGTCTTTATGCCGTCAAATGCATTGATAATCGATTCTGGAATATCAAACGCAAACACAACATTGCTTTCATTTCTTTCAATATATGCTGATGTTTTAATCCGATATGTTCCTTCAATTTCACTAAAGAAACTTATTTCAGGATTAGGAATTAAAACATTTGGAATGACCATCATATTATTATAATGTTCTTTCACTTGTTTCACTAGCAGATTAAACTGTGGTCCATTTACTGAAGAGAATTCCTGTAATGTAAGTTCATTAAAAAGTTCAAACGATTTTTTATAAAATGCGTCCTCCTTTCCTTCCCATTGCTGCCAGTAAAACGAGTATTCATTTTTATGCATTGATAAATCATCCATATCTTCATATGATATATTGCTGTTATCACCAAAAGGCATGGTGTCGCGCAATTCCAGCTTATCAAATACATGCAGTATCACCGATTCCTGGATATGTTTCATGATTGCAGTCATCCTGTTCCAGAACGATATTCCTGCGTGTGCGGTAAGACTTTTACAAAACCATGTTGCACATATTGCTTCCCTGTATTTCCATAAAGAACAATTATATTCCCCTTGCAAATAATAAGGGCATTGTAAATTTATACTTTTACCAAACCCAAGCTTCCGTCCATGTTCATATAGTAAGGAATATTTTTTTGTAGGATAAATTCCATGAGGAAGAACACCTTTTTTTTCTTTTATTTTTTGCAATAAACGTTTCCTGCCCTCTTCCATTTCAGGAGTTGTATCGCTCAATACTGCTCCTACCATATAGTTTGGCAACTTTGGAAAAAAAGTGCAACACTTAGTATCGGGAGCAAATGGTTTCGATAAGTCTTTTTCAAAATCGGCTCGGCTTTCGCATATCATCGGACAGTCCTGACAGTTTGCAAATTTCTCTTCAGGAATTTCGCTATCAAAAAAAACAGGTAAAAACTTATGATATACTTGCGGTACGTATGTTTTAATACTTTTAAATGCCATAATACTTTTTTTATTATAAAATTTTAAGAAAACCAAAGTTATAAAATATCAATAATGTTTTTACATTTGGTAACTTTAAAAAAATCAATTAAAATAAATCACTAAATGAAAAAAATATTTTTTATTTACTTCACTGATGGCTGTTGCAATTAGCGTTTGCAACACATCATGCAATTCTAAAAAGAAAGACAAGGAAAGTCCAGATGCATTGGTAATGCACATCGACTCAACAGTGAAGCCCGGTAACGATTTCTTTCTTTATGCAAATGGAAAATGGTTTAAAGAAAATCCTATTCCTGCAAGCGAACAGAGCAATGGAATTTGGCAATTGATCCAGGATACTGTTAATGCTCAAATCCGCAAAATATGCGAATCATCAGCCACATTGAAAGAAGCTACAAAAGGAAGTAACAAACAAAAAATCGGTGACTTCTTTTCATCAGGTATGGACAGCGCCACCATCAATAAAAACGGCATTTCTGATTTAAAAGATATTTTCGACGAGATTGACGGTATAAAAGACATCAACGGGATTCTTAAATCAGCATCATACATTCATATTGTAGCAGGTTCTCCATTATTTGGATTTTATGTTGCACAGGATGATAAGATCAGCAACAAATATGCTATCTTCCTTTCACAAGGCGGACTAAGCCTTCCCGACCGCAGTTACTATTTCGACAGCGATGCACGTGCAGTAAGTAACAGGGAAAAATTCATTCAGCATCTTCAGAACATGTTTAAAATACTGGGCTATGATGAAGCCAAAGCAAAAACTGCTGCCAGCAACCTGATGAAACTCGAAACAGCTATGGCTAAAGCATCGCGTAAACGTGAAGATACACGCGACCCCTGGGAAAATTATCATAAGATGACTTTGAAGAAACTTTCAGAATCAACTTCAAACATCGACTGGTCGGTATTCTTTGCAGGTGTTGGATTAAACAAAGTTGATTCGGTTATTGTAGGTCAGCCTGAATATTTAACAGCCCTCAATGGTTACCTGAAATCATTTCCTGTTGATGATTGGAAAAATTATCTGAAATATAATCTTGTTAAAAACCTTGCCCGTTATCTTGATGATAAGACCTATATGGAAGTTTTCAATTTCTACTCCACTAATTTACGTGGAATTAAAGAACCTAAACCACGCTGGGAACGCGTAGTTGAACAAACCGACAATTCTCTTGGCGAACTCATAGGACAGGTTTATGTTGATGAATATTTACCAAAAGGGACAAAAGAAAAACTTGTTGAAATTGGCAATGCAATAAAATCGGTTTATGCCGAAAGAATAAAAGCTCTCGACTGGATGAGTGATGTAACAAAAGATAAAGCATTGAAAAAGCTGAACGCAGTAATCATGAAAGTTGGCTATCCCGACAAATGGAAAGATTTAAGCGCTATGAACATTGACCGTACTTCGTTTGTTAAAAATATTATCAATGCCAACAAATGGGAATCAAATTATATGATTTCAAAATATGGCAAACCTGTTGACCGCACCGAATGGG
Source organism: Bacteroidales bacterium (assembly GCA_035353855.1). NCBI lineage: Bacteria > Pseudomonadati > Bacteroidota > Bacteroidia > Bacteroidales > Bacteroidales bacterium. The sequence continues at coordinate 57,110 of DAOQAK010000016.1, forward strand.
ATATGGAGCCACAAACCTATAACGCTTATTACAACCCTTCAAATAATGAAGTTTGCATTCCCGGATGTAATATTATTGTTCCGGGCTATGAAGGTAAAATGGCCGATGACGCTTTGTTGTATTCAATTATTGGTGCAACATTCGGACACGAAATAACTCACGGCTTTGATGACCAGGGTTGCAAATACAATGCTGAAGGAAATCTTCAGAATTGGTGGACTCCAGAAGACAGTGCAAAGTTTTATGCTAAAACAAAAATGATCGTAAAGCAATTCAACAATTATATTGCTGTTGATACATTACACATTAATGGAGAGCTTACACAAGGCGAAAATATTGCCGACTTAGGCGGAATCATTATGGCTTACGAAGCTTTCAAGAAAACAAATCAATTCAAAAATAATGAAATGATTGCCAACTTAACTCCTGCTCAGCGCTTCTTCCTTGGCTATGCACTTGCATGGATGGTTAATGAACGTCCCGAAGCAACAGCGAACCAGGTGAGAAGTAATGAACATTCACCAGCTAAATTCAGGGTTATCGGACCATTATCAAATATGCCTGAATTCTATGAAGCATTTGGTGTTAAAGAAGGTGATGCAATGTGGTTACCCGAAAATTCAAGAATTCGGATTTGGTAATATTTCGAAAATAATTTTTCAATAAATATTTATTTAAGAGCGGGCGTAGATGAATCTACGCCCGCTCTTGTTTTTGAATCTTCACAAACACAATATTTCTTATCTGAAAATCGTTTTATTATTACCAAACCAAACAACTTCTCAATCATGAAAAAAGCAAGATACATTTCAGTGCTATCTTTTGCTATGCTGTTTTATATTTCAGCAACAGCAGAAGTCTCAATGACATTAAAGACTGCCATTGAAAGAAACATTATCAAAATAAGCGCACATGGCGCTATTCCTGACAGTACAAAGCCTTACACCAGCACAGGTCACATTGGTGAATGTTTAGAATTCAACGTTACAAACCTCACAAGTACTCCACTTAAATTGATTGTTGAAAACGGAAGAAAATTCACCAGTGCGGAAGACGACAAACAGGATTTAATGATAACCAACCAACTTATCTTCGTTTTAAACGGAAGAAAGAGCAGCACTTTCAGGGCATATGCCATGTGCATCTCGCCTTATAAAGGTTCGCCAAAACCTTTAACAGTTTTCAATATAAGCAAGATGGCGGATGGCTATTTACTGCAAATATCAGGCATTCTGGAAAAATATAAATTCCAGGATCCAACTGGACAGGATGCCGTTTGGGCTATTATAAAAAATGTTGACTCGAACGCTGTTTATGCTTCTAATAATTTTGAAGGAAATATTCTTAAAAAATTTGTCCAGTTTGCTAAAGAAGGGAAAAAAATCACCGATGACATGCTTTTAGGAAATAATTTATTTGGCCCTATTTTAAACAAACCCGAATATTACATAACAGGGCGTATTACTTGGGAAATGCTGAAAAAAGATAATGCTACTCTTTGCGTTTACGATGAACAGGGAAATTATGTAACAGATATTTTTGTACAGGAAAAATACGAAGCAGGAAAACAATCATACAGTTTTAAATTAACCACCTGCCTTATTCAACCTGATAAAAAATATCTGGTGCGACTCAAAGTTAAAAACAGCACTCTTGAAGAGCTTGCATGTGTTAGTCAAAAACAAGAATATTGATTTTCATAACGACAAAAAGTCACACAGCAAAATTTTAACAATGTCAATATTTCCAGAAAAAAGCCATTTTCCAAAATGGCTTTTATTTTGATTACCTTTAATGAAAAAAATTATTGACATGAATCTTGAGAACTTTACCATAAAATCGCAGGAAGCCATTCAGAAAGCGCAGGAATTCGCATATTCCGGCGAACACCAGGCTATTGAGACAGCACATTTATTAAAAGGAATTCTTACCGTTGATGAAACAGTTGCTCCTTATCTTTTAAAGAAGCTAAATGTGAACATCAGTAATCTTGAAAATGTTTTGAACCGCATCATTAATTCTTATCCAAAAGTTTCAGGTGGTGCGCAATACCTGTCTCCTAAAGCCAACCTTGCTTTACAAAAAGCAAATTCATATTTAAAGGAATTTGGTGATGAATTTATTTCTATCGAACATATCCTGATTGGCTTGCTTCACACGAATGACGATATTTCCAGCTTGCTTAAAGATGCCGGTGTTACTGAAAAAGAATTAAAAGTTGCGATAAAAGATTTGCGCAAAGGTTCAAAAGTAACATCACACAGCGCCGATGAAACGTATCAATCGTTGAGTAAATACGCCAACAATCTGAATGAAATGGCGCAATCCGGAAAACTTGACCCTGTTATTGGTCGTGATGATGAAATAAGAAGAATTTTACAAATACTTTCACGCCGTACAAAAAACAATCCTATTCTTATTGGAGAGCCCGGTGTTGGGAAAACCGCAATTGCCGAGGGTTTGGCGCATCGTATCATTCGTGGCGACGTTCCAGAAAATCTGAAAAACAAAAAAATATTCTCGCTCGACATGGGCGCACTTATTGCCGGTGCAAAATACAAGGGCGAGTTTGAAGAACGATTGAAAGCTGTGATAAAAGAAGTCATCAACTCCAACGGTGATGTGATTCTTTTCATTGATGAAATTCATACCTTGGTTGGAGCCGGTGCCAGCGAAGGTGCCATGGATGCCGCAAACATTCTGAAGCCGGCGTTATCACGAGGCGAACTTCGTGCTATAGGTGCAACTACGTTAAAAGAATATCAAAAATATTTTGAAAAAGATAAAGCGCTTGAACGTCGTTTTCAGATTGTAATTGTTGATGAGCCTGACGCAAACGATTCTATCTCCATACTTCGCGGATTGAAAGAACGCTACGAAACTCATCACCAGGTACGGATAAAAGATGAAGCAATCATAGCAGCAGTAGAGCTTTCGCAGCGATACATTGGTGACCGCTTCCTGCCTGATAAAGCCATCGACCTTATTGATGAAGCCGCTTCTAAATTACGATTGGAAATAAATTCAGTTCCCGAAGAGCTTGATGAAACGGAAAGAAAGATTCGTCAGCTTGAAATTGAACGCGAAGCTATAAAGCGTGAGAACGATAAAATAAAATTAAATGAACTGAATGAAACCATTGCCAATCTTAACGATGAACGCAATAAACTGAAAGCAAAATGGCAAGCAGAAAAAGAAGTTGTTGACGGAATACAGAAAAGAAAAAAAGATATTGAGAATTTCAAATTCGAAGCAGAACAAGCTGAACGCAGCGGTGATTACGGCAAAGTAGCCGAACTGCGTTATGGAAGAATTAAAGAAGCCGAGAATGAGCTGGCTTTGCTGAATAAGAAATTACAGGAAATGCAGGCCGATGCAGCATTAATAAAAGAAGAAGTAGACGCCGAAGACATTGCCGAAGTAGTTTCGAAGTGGACTGGCATACCTGTCAGCAAAATGATGCAAAGCGAAAAAGAAAAATTATTGAACCTCGAAAATGAATTACATAAACGCATCGTCGGCCAGGATGAAGCCATAGAAGCCATTTCCGATGCCATACGCCGCAGTCGTGCAGGTATGCAGGATGCAAAGCGACCAATCGGTTCATTCATATTTTTAGGAACTACCGGTGTTGGAAAAACAGAACTGGCAAAAGCTTTGGCCGAATTTTTATTCAACGATGAAAATTCCATAGTGCGTATCGACATGAGCGAATACCAGGAACGGCATACTGTTTCTCGCTTGATTGGCGCGCCTCCGGGATATGTGGGTTATGATGAAAGCGGACAATTGACCGAAGCGGTAAGACGTAAACCATACAGCGTAGTGCTTCTCGATGAAATTGAAAAAGCACATCACGATATTTTCAATATTCTATTACAGGTTTTAGATGAAGGCCGACTGACCGACAATAAAGGCAGGACAGCCGATTTCAAGAATACAATTATTATCATGACTTCAAATATGGGTTCGCATATCATACAGGAAAAATTTGAATTCTTAAATGAAACGAACCGTGATGATGTGCTTGCATCTACACGTAACGAAGTTTATGATTTGCTGAAAAAATCAATACGACCTGAATTTTTAAATCGTGTTGATGAAATAATCATGTTCAACCCGCTTACACGCGACGAGATAAAACAAATTGTAATAATGCAGTTAAATAAAGTTCAGAAGATGCTTGCCGATAGCGGCATTACGCTTACCATTGCTTCCGATGCCATTGACTGGATAGCGCAACTGGGCTTCGACCCGCAACTGGGCGCACGTCCGCTGAAACGCGTGATACAACGAAAAGTGCTGAACGAACTTTCAAAAATGATACTCTCGGGAATGGTGCATAAAGAAAGTGAGATCGTTCTCGATTTCATTGACGACAAAATTGTTTTCTTCAACAAAACAAAATAATTTTACCTTAGAGACTGTTTAAAATTCTTGCAAGTAAAATTTTTATATTTCTTTTATATTCTTTAGTGATATTTTGGTGTCCGCCTTGGCGGATGGTGTTTTAGTGGCAAATATTTTATATTTAAATTTTTAAAAAAAATGAGTAAAAAAGTTTTAGTATTATCATCCAGCCCCAGGAAAGGCGGCAATTCCGACACACTCTGCGACCAGTTCATTTCAGGAGCAAAAGAAGCAGGACACGAAACAGAGAAAATATTTTTAAAAGATAAAAAAATAAATTACTGCACAGGTTGCGGCGTTTGTTTTGAAAAAAGAAAATGCTCGCAAAAAGACGACATGACTGAAATATTGGATAAAATGATTGCAGCCGATGTTATTGTAATGGCAACGCCTGTATATTTCTACACCATGTGCGGGCAGATGAAAACCATGATCGATCGTTGCTGTGCCCGTTACACCGGTATTAAAAACAAAGAATTTTATTTTATTGTAACTGCTGCCGTAAAAAGCAAACAGGCAATGGAACGAACCATTGATGAGTTCAGGGGATTCACTTCATGCCTTACAAATCCTAAAGAGAAAGGTATCATCTACGGTACAGGCGCATGGAATATTGGTGATATAAAAAATACCGATGCCATGAATAAAGCATTTGAAATGGGGAAAAATATTTAAGTAGATTTTTTTATTTACAAAGTAAAAATATCAGTAATATAGCAACACAAAAGTTGAACTAAACCTTAAAATGAGAATTAAAGAGTTCATTATCATCCTTACTTTTTCTCTCTTCAGACAGTTTTGTTTATCTCAGACAAATGAGACTTTTCTTGACTCATTAAATAACAAGGAAAGCTTGATATACCTTTCAGACTCTTTAACAAGACATGAAATTGCTTCATTCAGTATTAGAGGTAAATCTATTTTTGAGGCGGACAGTTCTATCAAACAGACCTTGTACGAAATACCACTTGTAAATTGTACAGACACTTCTGCATACTTTGAAAAAGGAGATTTCTATGCAAGCGAGATAATTGTTGGAATTTTTTCCGAAAACAAATTTTCAAAGCATAGAATTAAAGAGGTGCAATTCATTCACTACAAATATGGATTAATTCTTCCAGACAGTGCAATCGCTGGAATTTATGACCCAATTTTCTGTTTAAATAATTATAAGAAAAAAAAGGAGCACTTTTCTAATTGTAAAGTGTTTCGGTCATCAGACAAAAAAAGAATTTATATTTATATGCTCAATGGACACGAAAAAAAACAGTATGAAATAACATGGGTAATACAAGACAGCAAATATTTTACTCGTGTTCTAGACTTTGTAAATAATGAATAACAAAAGAAATAAGGCTGTTGCAAGCGCATCGTTGAAAGTAATTGTAATGTAACACATCATACAACAACTACAAAATAAAAATTATCATAACTTTGAAAAGAATATTACAGAGTTTCGGAATAGATAACTTTTAAATTATGAGCAATGCAAAAATATCCATACGTTTTTTTGACGACCGCGAAGTGCGAGCCGTTTGGGACGAACAAAACGCCAAGTGGTGGTTTAGTGTGTTGGATATAGTTGCTTTGCTTACCGACCAAGACGATTACACCAAAACCCGTAACTATTGGAAATATCTTAAAGCGAAGTTGAGGAAAGAAAACAGCCAAGTGGTTAGTGCCACTACCCAGTTGAAACTCATCGCACCTGATGGCAAAAAGCGTTTAACTGATATGTTGGATTACACCGGTATTATTGCCTTAGGTAAAGAATTTCCGGGCAAAAAGGCAAACCGATTTATTGAATGGTTTACATACAGTGATGAAAGCATAGACGGAAAAAGCAAATCAAAAGCGTATGCAATGTTTGAAAGTTCTTTTATCAACAGCATTGAAGTTGGCACTACCAAAGGTTTGCAACAAATACACGCTTATTTGTTTGGCGGATTGTATGATTTTGCTGGACAAATAAGACAAAAAAATATTTCAAAAGGTGGTTTTCAATTTGCTGTTTCACGTTTTTTAGGCGACACATTAAAGCAAATAGAAGCAATGCCCGAAACTACATTTGAC
>DAOQAK010000017.1 GCA_035353855.1 Bacteroidales bacterium
TTTTAAGTTTTTTACATACCTTTGTTAATATCTATATTTTTACCGAACTATTATTTTATGAAAACATTATTAAAAATTACAGCTATACTTTTTATAGGAATGTTTATTATTTCATGTAGTGGTGGTGGACATTATAAAGAAAAAGAGATGATAAGGCAAGACAGTTTATCGGTAGTTGATAAAGTTATGCAGGAACAAACAAAACAAGAAGATTCATTGCAAACTTCTTCAAATTCGAATACTGAAAATAAAGGAATGTCATCATCCGCAGCAGTTGATAACCCTAAGGATACAACGCATAAATTTATCAGGACAGCAGATATAAAATTTCGCGTAAAAGATGTTATCAAATCAACGTATAAAATTGAAGAGATTGTAAAACATTTTGACGGTTTTGTTACCAGCACTTCTCTTTCAAGCAATGTAGAAAAAACAAATGTAATTCCGGTTCGTAATGATTCATCACTTGAAACCACCTATTATACTGTGCAAAATTCGATGGTATTACGTGTACCGAATTATAATTTAGATACTACATTGAAGTCGTTGGCAAAGCTTGTTGATTTTATGGATTACCGCAATATTAACGCTGAAGATATTGCAATGAAAATATTAGAAAATAAACTTGCACAAAAACGAAATCAAAAATATATTTCCAATGTTGATGCTGCTTCACAAACTAAATCGAAAGATGCAACAGAAACTGTAAATACACAGGAACGTCTTTTAGATAAAGAAGCCGCTGCCGACAGGGCATTATTGAACAATTTAACTATTGCTGATAAAATAAAATACAGCACCATTTCACTTTTAATTTACCAGCGTCAATCAATACGTTCGGAACTTATCGCTAATGAAAAAAATATAAGTGCATATGAACCCGGATTAGGAACAAAACTTCTGAATGCCTTAAAATTCGGATGGGATATGTTTATGGCGCTCATCGTATTTCTTATAAAATTATGGGCACTGTTTTTATTTGCAATTATTGCATACCTTATTTATAAAGTACTACGAAGACTTTGGAAGAAGAATAAATAAAATAGGCGCGCCCTAAAGGGCGCGCCTATTGTTTTAATACCTTCTTATAGCTAAATTTTATTCAATATAAATTTCTAATGTCTTACAACTTTGATGAGGTTCAATTTGAATTTCATTTAATTCAGCCGGAATTAAAATTGTTTGTCCGGCATTAATTTTTTCTTTTCCTTCATGGTAATTCAAATCAAACGAACCTTCAACGCACATCAGTATCACAAACGAATCGAGATCGTAATAATCGCGAGGAACAGTTTTATTCAAACTTAAAAGATTTGTAGTGAAATAAGGGCTTTTAACAAGGTTTGAAGGACTATCATTATATAAAGAATAATTTGTACGATAATTTTTTTGATAAGAATAATCAATAGCATCAACCGCTTCCTTGGTGTGAAGTTGCCGTGGATTGCCTTTGTCATCAACCCTGTTCCAATCAAAAATACGATATGTAATGTCTGAAGTTTGCTGAATCTCAGCAAGGCAAACACCAGGACCTAACGCATGAATTCTGCCCGAAGGAATGTAAAATACATCACCTTTATTAACTTTCTCAAAATTTAAAATCTCGGTAAGATTATTTTTTTCAAAATAATCCAGATAAATCTCTTTATTGATTTCCTTATTGAAACCACTTATCAATTCTCCGTTTTTATCAGCATCCAAAATATACCACATTTCGGTCTTACCATTTTCGTTATGACGTTTCTTTGCAAGCGTGTCATCGGGATGTACCTGAATAGAAAGCCATTCGCGTGAATCGATAATTTTTATAAGAATAGGAAATTGCAATCCGAATTTTTCAAAAACTTTTTCCCCAACCAAATCACCCATATAAACTTCGATGAGTTCTTTGATATTATTATTTTTTAAAAATCCATTTTCAACAACCGAAAGATTTTCGTCAACACCCGAAAGTTCCCAGCTTTCGCCGCAGTTGGGCAATGGAGAAAAATTTTTTCCGAAAAGTTTATTTACTTTATCGCCACCCCATAATTTATCTTTAAATATAGGTTTGAATTTTAAAGGATATAATTGATTCATTTCTTATCTTTGAATGTTATTTGCAAATTTATCAATTTCGAATGAGTAGCAATAATAATATTTTTTTGAATAAGATTGTGGAACTTCGCAAAGAGCTTCACCGCAATGCTGAGCTCTCACTGAATGAACTCAACACAAAAAAAATTATTTGCGATTTTCTACAAAAAAATTCGCCCTCATGTAAAATAATAAGTTTATCAGATACTGGTTTTGCTGCTACTTTCGATAGCGGGAAACCCGGACTAAACCTGATGTTCAGGGCAGATATTGATGCTTTACCTATTAAAGAAAATTTATCACTGCCTTATTCATCGTGCAATAAAAATGTTTCACATAAATGCGGCCACGATGGTCATAGCGCAATTTTATGCGGACTTGCATGCATCATTGAAAATGATTTCCCTGAAACCGGAAAGATTATTTTATTGTTTCAACCAGCCGAAGAAACAGGACAAGGTGCAAGAATGATTTTAGAAAATCCTGCATTTAAACTCATCGAACCCGATTTTATTTTTGCACTGCACAACATTCCCGGCTTTGAAAAAAATTCAGTACTTGTAAAGAAAGAACAATTTGCATCTGCTTCGAAAGGAATAATCATTAAACTTACCGGAAAGTCTTGCCATGCGGCTTATCCAGAACATGGAAAAAATCCGGCATTTGCTTTCTCTGAAATTATTAAAGGCATCGAAAGCATTCCCGAATATTCCGAAAGTTTTGATAATTTTATTTTAACAACCATTGTTCATGCTTCGCTGGGAGAACCTGCTTTCGGCACTGCTGCAGGTTATGCCGAAATTCGCGCAACACTCAGAAGTTATGACAATCATAATATGCAACGACTGGTTCATGAGTGCAAACTTCTTGCTGAAGAAAAAGCAAAAGAAGAAGGACTTGCGCTTTCCGTTGAATTTGTTGATGAATTTGATGAAACATTTAACCATCCTGAGGCGGTCAATATGATTGAAAAAGCTGCCGAAACATGCGGAGCAAAAATTATTCATCTGCCTTTTCCTTTTCGATGGTCGGAAGATTTTGGAAAATTCACCTCAAAATATAAAGGCGCAATATTCGGGTTAGGTGCAGGAAAAGAACATACTGCACTTCACACAAAAGATTACGATTTTCCTGATGAAATCATAGAAACAGGAATTTCTGTTTTCCATAACATTATTAAAAACTATTCTAAAAACTGATTATATAATTTATGATTATCATAGGAATTACAGGCACGCTGGGAGCGGGTAAAGGCACCATAGTTGAATACCTGGTTGAACATAAAAAGTTTTCTCATTATTCAGTACGTTCATTTATTACTGAAGAAATTAAAAAAAGAAAACTTGACGTAAACCGCGACAACATGGTATTGGTTGCAAATGAACTTCGCGCAAATCATTCGCCCAGTTATATTGTTGAACAATTATATGAACAGGCAATTAAATCGGGAAAGAATTGTATCATTGAAAGTATACGCACTCCGGGCGAAGTAGAAGCATTAAAACAGAAAGGAAATTTTTATCTTTTCGCCATTGATGCTCCGGCAGAAATACGCTACCAGCGCATTGTTCAGCGCGCATCGGAAACTGATAATGTTTCGTTCGAAACTTTTATTGAAAACGAAAAAAGAGAAATGCAATCGTCTGACCCGAACAAACAAAACCTTTCCAGGTGTATTGAAAACGCTGATTATTCTTTCGTAAATGATAAAAGTATTAAAGAACTTCAGGAAAAAGTTGATGATGTAATATCGAAAATAATTAAATAATTTATTTTCTCAACGTAGCTGTCAGCCTTAACGGATTATCCAATAAATCCAACGCATCCAGGATATCATTACAAACAACATCAGCAGACAAAAGTGTTTCGCCGGCAATGCCTTCTTTCTGAATTATTGCAATACCAAGTGCTGCATGTTTTAGCATTAAAGCATCATTTTTACCATTGCCAATTGCCACAACTTCATCGGCACCTAATTGTGCAATGAAATCAAGCTTTTGTGATTGCTGTTCTTCACCTTCAATAATTTTTACTTTACACTTTATATTTTTAAATTGTGCTTTTGCTTTGCCAAACGTATCTGCCGTTATTACATGAATTTCAAGATCAGCTGCAAGTACATTCAGCTTTTCGGCAACACCCTCCAGTAAATTTCCATCAAATGCAAGGGTACCGTTAAAATCAAGTACAAGAAAACAGAGTTGAAGTTCTTTGACCCCGGGAATATTAATTGATATCATAATGAATCTATCTGTAACAAATATCGATAAATAATATGAATTCCAAGATATAAAAAACTAAAAAAAAGCCTTGATTATTATATTTGTTTTTCTAACTTCGCACATTGCAAAAGAGTTGTTTAACAATTTACATATTAAGAAAATATAAATACCTAAATCATGGAAAAGAAAAATTTCATTACATGCGACGGTAATTACGCCGCAGCACACATTGCTTACATGTTCAGTGAAGTCGCAGCAATTTATCCTATTACTCCATCGTCAACGATGGCAGAATACGTTGATGAATGGGCTGCAAACGGAAGAAAAAATATTTTTGGTGATACAGTAAAATTGGCAGAAATGCAATCGGAAGCTGGCGCTGCCGGTGCTGTTCACGGTTCATTACAGTCGGGTGCATTAACCACTACATTTACTGCATCACAAGGTTTATTACTCATGATACCTAACATGTATAAAATTTCCGGCGAATTATTACCAGGTGTTTTTCATGTATCGGCAAGAAGCATAGCTGCTCAGGCATTATCAATTTTTGGCGATCACAGCGATGTGATGAGTACACGCTCATGCGGATTTGCACTTCTGGCAACAAGCAGCGTTCAGGAAATTATGGACCTCGCAGCAGTTGCTCATCTTACTGCAATAAAATCACGAGTTCCTTTCCTTCATTTCTTTGATGGTTTCCGTACTTCTGCTGAAGTTCAAAAAATAGAAGCACTTTCAACAGAGCAAATGGCAAGCCTTTTAGATCAGAAAGCATTACAGTCATTCCGCGACAGGGCATTAAATCCTGAACATCCTTTTACTCGCGGTACTGCTCAGAATCCTGATATTTATTTCCAATCACGCGAAGCTGCAAACAAATTCTATGATGCAGTTCCCGACATGGTTGAAGATTATATGCAACAACTGAAAAAATTCACCGGTCGCGAATACCACCCATTCACATATTACGGTGCACCCGATGCTGAACATGTAATTGTTGCTATGGGCTCAATCACTGATTTGACTAAGGAAGTAATCGATTATTTAAATACACAGGGGAAAAAATTAGGACTGATCACTGTTCATCTTTATCGTCCCTTCTCATCAAAATATTTCTTCAATGTTCTTCCAAAATCGGTAAAAAGAATTTGTGTTCTCGACCGTACTAAAGAACCGGGAGCAAACGGCGACCCATTATATCTTGATGTTCGCGACATGTTCTATGAAAACCCGAATCCTCCGATGATCATTGGCGGAAGATATGGACTGAGTTCAAAAGATACTACTCCTTCAATGGTATTATCGGTTTATGAAAACCTCGTTTCTGCAAAACCTAAGAATCATTTTACCGTTGGTATTGTTGATGATGTTACCAATCTTTCACTTCCTGTATTACCTGAAATCAGCGTAACTCCTAAAGGAACATTCGAAGCTAAATTCTACGGATTAGGCGCTGATGGTACTGTTGGTGCAAATAAAAATTCAATTAAAATTATTGGTGAAACAACAGATAAATATTGCCAGGCTTACTTTGCTTATGACTCTAAGAAATCAGGCGGTATCACTGTTTCGCATTTACGTTTCGGCGATAAAATAATTCGCGCTCCTTATCTTGTAAATACTCCCGACTTTGTTGCTTGCCACGTTCCTGCATATCTCGAAAAATATGATATGCTTAAAGGTTTGAAAAAAGGTGGCTCTTTCCTTCTAAACAGTATTTGGGATGAAGAAGAAACAAAGAAAAGATTGCCCGATCACATGAAAAAATATCTTGCAACTAATGATATAAAATTTTATGTAATCAATGCCACACGAATTGCTGAAGAGATAGGAATGGGTAACCGCACCAACTCAATCATGCAAGCAGCATTCTTTAAAGTTTCCAGTGTTATTCCTTATGATTTAGCTGTTAAGGAAATGAAGAAAGCTATTGAAAAAACTTATGGAAGAAAAGGTGAGAATGTTGTAAAAATGAACTTTGCTTCTATTGATAAAGGTGGAGAAGTTAAAGAAATTAAAGTTCCTGCAGATTGGAAAAATATAGAAGTAAAAACTAAAAAAGACGATAGGAAAATTCCTGATTTCATAAAAAATGTAATGGAACCTATCAACGCTCTTAAAGGGGACGACCTTCCTGTTAGCGCATTCAAAGAACGTGAAGACGGAACATTCCCCTGCGGAACTACTGAATATGAAAAAAGAGGTGTTGCTGTAAGTGTACCTGAATGGTTACCCGAAAATTGTATACAGTGTAACCAGTGTGCTTTGGTTTGTCCTCATGCTGCTATCAGGCCATTCTTATTTACTGAAGAAGAAACCAAGAAACTTCCGGCAAATACTAAAACGCTTAAAGCTGTTGGAAAAGAATTGGAAGGTTACCAGTTCAGAATCCAGGTGAGCGTATTGGATTGCACCGGTTGCGGCAATTGCGAAGATGTTTGTCCGGCTAAAACAAAAGCTCTTGTAATGAAACATCTCGGCACACAAACCGAAGAAATTGCAAGATGGGATTATATTGCTAACAAAGTTTCTTATAAAGATAATATTATTGATAAATTCAAAACATTTAAAAACAGCCAGTTTGCACAACCATTATTTGAATTCTCCGGTGCCTGTGGCGGTTGCGGTGAAACACCTTATATTAAATTGATCACCCAGTTATACGGCGAAAGAATGATTGTTGCCAATGCTACAGGATGTTCATCAATTTACGGCGGCTCTGCTCCTGCTACTCCATATCGTGCTTGTAACAGAAACGGAAAAGGTGTTGCATGGGCCAATTCATTATTTGAAGATAATGCAGAATATGGTTTTGGAATGGCACTTGGTGTAAATAAAATCAGGGAACGCATTTATCGTTTAATGGAAGAAGCGAATGCAACTGAAATTCCTGCCGAAATGAAAGAAGTTTTCAAAGGCTGGATGGACTCAAAAGATAAAGCAGAAGAATCAATCGTAGCATCCGAAAAAGTTTTAAAGGTCATTGAAAAAAGTAATCTGCCTGTTGCAAAACAAATTCTCGATTACAAACAATATTTGGTAAAGAAATCAGTATGGGCATTTGGTGGTGATGGCTGGGCTTATGATATTGGCTACGGTGGCATCGACCATGTACTGGCTTCAGGTGAAGATATCAACCTGCTTGTTCTCGATACTGAAGTGTATTCAAACACCGGTGGACAATCGTCAAAATCTACTCCTATAGGTGCTGTAGCAAAATTTGCTGCATCAGGAAAAAGAATTCGCAAAAAAGATTTAGGTATGATGGCCATATCATACGGTTACGTTTATGTTGCACAGGTTGCAATGGGCGCTAACAACAGTCAGTACTTCCGCGCACTGAAAGAAGCTGAAGCATATCCCGGACCATCATTGATTATTGCTTATGCTCCATGTATCAATCACGGAATAAAAGCAGGAATGGGCAAGACACAGGATCAGCAAGACCTTGCAGTAAAATCAGGATACTGGCATTTGTATCGTTATAATCCGCTTTTAGAAAAAGAAGGAAAGAATCCATTCACACTCGACTCGAAAGAGCCTAACTGGCCTGACTTCCAGAATTTCCTTGAAAGCGAAGTTCGTTATACTTCATTAAAGAAAGCTTTCCCGAAAGATGCTGAAGAATTATTCAAAGCTGCTGAAGAGGCTGCAAAATGGAGGTATAATGTTTACAAACGTTATTCCTTAATGGATTATTCAAAATAAAAAAAAGCCCCGAAAATTTTCGGGGCTTTTTTTATAATTTATTATTAAGTAAATTTCCGCTATTGATAAGCTTTTCAAGTGCCGGGGAGAAACGCGATTTATCAAGATGCATAAAATATTCCATGTTATGTAAATCACTTCCGGCAAAATCGACCATATTTTTTTCAATCAATTCTTCACATATTTTTTTTACACCGGGTGAATAAAATCCTGATAAGGAAGGAATGTTTATTTGGAAAAGTATTTCGTGATCTTTTAAAGTTTCATAATGCTCAATATTTTCATGCCAGAAGAAATATCGCTCCGGATGGGCAAGAACAGGATTGTATCCTTCCATCCTCATATCAAAAAATGTATGGATCAAATTATCAGGAGGATTGAAAGTAGAAAGTTCTATTAATAAATATTTATTTCCAAAAGTCAGTAAATTACCTGCTTTGAATTTTTTTAACAAACCATCGTCAAACATATATTCTGCAGCGGCTTCAATTATAACAGGAATATTTTCTTTTGCTAATTCATTCCTTAAAATATCCAACCCTTTATTTATTGTTTCAGCAGTATTCTTAAAATAATCGACCATGATATGAGGAGTGGTTATAAGTTTTTTATAACCTAAATCATACATGTGTTTTACAAGATTTACAGAATCTTCTAGTGTAGCACAACCATCGTCAATACCGGGAATCAAATGGGAATGCATATCAGCACCCAAGATTGAAAGGTCTATGGGACTTTTTAATTTATTTGATTTGAAAATATTTCCAAATATTCCCATTTGAAAATTATGAATGATTAATGTGTAATTAACTGAAACCTTAAAACAGGGAACTTAAAACTGTTATCGTTTCACATACTGATTATCGTAGTATTTCTGGTAATCGCCTGACGTTACATTTTTCAACCATTCTTCGTTCAAAAGATACCATTCAACCGTTTTTTCTAATCCTTCTTCAAACTGAAGCGATGGTTTCCATCCCAATTCTTTTTGCAATTTTGATGAATCAATGGCATAACGCAAATCATGACCTGCGCGGTCTTTCACATAAGTAATCAACTGTTCAGATGTTCTTTCTTTTCTGCCTAATTTTTTATCCATTATTTTGCAAAGCATTCGAACAAGGTCAATGTTTGTCCACTCATTGTTTCCGCCAATGTTGTATGTTTCACCAATTTTTCCTTTGTGATAAATCACATCAATTGCATTTGCGTGGTCTTCTACCCACAGCCAATCACGCACGTTTTCGCCTTTTCCATAAATTGGAAGCGGTTTATTATTTTTGATATTATTGATGCAAAGTGGAATTAATTTTTCGGGAAACTGGTTTGCTCCGTAGTTGTTCGAACAATTACTGATAACAACCGGAAGTTTATAAGTATGATAATATGCTCTTACAATATGGTCGGAGCTGGCTTTTGATGCGGAATACGGACTGCGCGGGTCGTAAGAAGTTTCTTCGGTAAAAAAACCTTCATCGCTTAATGAACCATAAACTTCATCGGTTGATATATGATAAAATTTCTTTCCTTCTAAATTATCTTTCCAAATATTTTTAGCTGCATTCAGAAGGTTTACTGTTCCTACAATGTTTGTCATTATAAAATCCATCGGGCTTTCAATGGAACGGTCTACATGCGATTCGGCAGCAAGATGAATAACGCCATCAAATTTATATTTTATAAAAAGATTATTAATAAAATTGCTATCAACAATATCGCCTTTTACAAATTCATAATTTTTTTCATTTTCAATATCGGTGATATTGTTAAGGTTTCCGGCATACGTAAGCTTGTCGAGATTTACAATTTTACAATCAAAATATTTTTTTACAAATTTTCTTACCACATGCGAACCTATAAAGCCCGCACCACCAGTGATTAATAGAGTTTTCATAATTTTTGTTTCAGGTTTATGGTTTGAGCAGCTTGTTTGGTAATAAGTCAATAGTCTCAGGAAATTCTTATTACTATTAACAATAATCTTAACTAGCGACTCAACCTATCAACTATTTACTTTCTTTTTCTTTTAAATATTTTTCCCAATTCCAGGCAGAAAGCACCATTTCATCAATTCCTTGTTTTGCTTTCCAGCCTAATTCTTTATTTGCTAAATCAGTGTTTGCCCACACTTTCTCAATATCGCCTGCACGACGTTCAACAAATTTATAATTCAGTTTTACACCACTAACTTTTTCAAATGCATGAATGACTTCAAGTACAGAAAAACCATTGCCAGTACCGAGATTAAAAACTTCACAATCCGATTTTGTTTTATTGCTCATCATTCGTTCCAAAGCAACAATATGCGCTTTTGCCAAATCAACAACATGAATGTAATCCCTGATACATGTGCCATCCGGAGTATTGTAATCATTTCCGAAAACACGAAGATAATCGCGTTTACCAATTGCAGTCTGCGTTATAAAAGGAATAAGATTATTTGGAACACCTAACGGCAATTCGCCAATCAATGCCGATTCATGCGCTCCAATAGGATTGAAATATCTTAATAAAATTGATTTCATTCCAAAAATTCCAACGGTATTCCTGATGATTTCTTCACAAATTTGTTTAGTATGTCCATAAGGAGAGAATGGTGCTTTTATTGGTGAATTCTCATCAACAGGCAAAACATCAGGCTGGCCATAAACCGTACAGGAAGAAGAAAACACAAAATTTTTTATTTGCATTTCTTTCATGTACTTCAAAATATTTAACAATGAAGAAATATTATTATTGTAATATTTCAGCGGCTGTTCAACCGATTCGCCAACAGCTTTAAGCGCTGCGAAATGTATTACACCTGAAATATCTTTATTTTTCTGAAAGAAATTTTTTGTAGCATCTTCATCACAAAGGTCGAATTGATGAAACTCCGGTAATATTCCTGTAATTTTTTCTATAGAATAAATTACATCTTTTGTTGAATTAGAAAGATTATCAATGATAATAACTTCATAACCTTTCTGCTGCAATTCAACAACAGTATGCGAACCAATATAGCCGGTGCCACCGGTTACTAATATTTTCATTTATCAACTATTAAAATCTTTAATCAAGTTTTAAGTTTATTGTCAATGGCTACTGGTTTGGTCTGTTGTCAATAGTCATAAGACTTTGAACCCAACAACTAAAATCCATTCAAGCTACCCAACCTATAAACTATTAACCATTTTAAAGACTCCAGTATGTGAGTTCTTTTATTTTATTTCTGTAAATTCCTTTAACATCAACAAGGATAACCTTTTCAGCCGCTATCGATTTAAAATATTCTTCTTTAAGTTCGCGATATGGCTGATGATTCACGGCAACAATAATTGCATCATATTTTCCGGTAGGTTTTTCAACCAACTCAAAACCATATTCGTGTTTCAATTCTTTTGAAGAAGCATACGGGTCAACAACTTCATACTTTACTCCATACGATTTCAACTCTGAAATAACATCAGCTACTCGTGAATTGCGGATGTCACTAACATCTTCTTTAAAAGTAGCGCCCATTACAAGTACTCTTGAGTTCAAAACATTTTTTCCGGCAGCGATAATTTTTTTCACGGTTTGTTTAGCAACATAAAACCCCATCGAATCGTTTACAAACCTTCCGGAATTTATTATCTGTGCATGATAACGAAATTCTTTTGCTTTATAAGTAAGGTAATATGGGTCAACACCAATGCAGTGCCCACCAACTAATCCAGGATAAAATTTCAGGAAGTTCCATTTTGTTCCGGCAGCTTCAAGCACTTCGTAAGTATTAATTCCCATGCGGTTGAAGATGATAGAGAGTTCATTCATCAAAGCAATATTCACATCGCGCTGAGTGTTTTCAATAATCTTAGCTGATTCGGCAACTTTAATTGACGATGCTTTATGCACACCAGCTTTTACAACTAATTCATATGTTTTTGCAACATTCTCCAACGATTCAGCATCGCAACCTGAAACAACTTTTAATATACTGGTTATCGTATGTTCTTTATCGCCCGGGTTAATTCTTTCGGGAGAAAAACCAACTTTAAAATCTTTCACAAATTTTAATCCTGATAATTCTTCAAGAATAGGAATGCAATCTTCTTCGGTACAACCTGGATAAACGGTAGATTCGTAAACAACGTAATCTCCTTTTTTCAGAATTTTTCCAACTGTGCGTGTAGCACCAATCAATGGAGTTAAATCAGGAAGATTATGATCATCAATAGGAGTTGGCACAGCCACAATATGAAATGTTGCTTCTTTTAAATCTTCAGGATTTGCAGTAAATTTAATGTTGCAACCATCAAAAGCTGATGAAGGCAGTTCTTCGCTTGGGTCGATTTTATTTTTCATCATTTCAACCCTGTCGGCTTTAATATCAAAACCAATAACATTTATTTTTTTAGCAAACTCAAGAGCAATTGGTAATCCTACATAGCCTAAACCAATCACTGATAACTTTGTTTCTTTCTTTAATAATTTATCATATATATTCATATTCGAAAAAATTTAATTTATAATATCTTTTTTAAAATAGGATGATAGTCGCCTTTTAAACCAATTGGCTCGGCATGTCTTATCTCATAAACAGTATTGATACTTGGATAAGCTGTATTCGTTCCAAAGCCTCTGCCGTCAAGAATTTCTCTGTAACTAGATGTATGTAAATCACCAAATCCTTCACTGAATTCAATTTCTTTTTTATCAACTTCAATTGAACGATAGGTTCTTTGGTTTGCTTTTTTAGCACAATCAGGTAAATCATTGCTGTCAATACTTAAAAACCATCTAACGCGTGCATTCTTTAATTCCAGAAATCCTGCTGCTTTATTTTCAGAATAATAGTGAACGATATTTTTCTGGACATCACCAAAAATCCATATCAGCATATCGAAAAAATGGATACCTATATTTGTAGCAATGCCTCCCGACTTACTGTTATCGCCTTTCCACGACATATGATACCAATGACCGCGACTGGTAATATAAGTCAAATCAACATCATGAATTTTATCTTTAGGTCCTTTGGAAATTATTTCTTTTAATTCTTTAATCGAATCATGCAAACGCAGTTGAAGAATATTATAAATTTTTCTTCCGGTTTCTTTCTGTATTATATCTAAAGCCTCAATATTCCATGGATTCAGCACCAACGGTTTTTCGCAAATTGTATTTGCATCATTCCTTAAAGCGAGCCGGATATGAGAATCGTGCAAATAGTTAGGCGAGCAAATACTTACATATTCTATTTTTTTCTCGCCTTGTCTTCTCAATTTATCAAGGTGTCTGTCGAAACGTTCGGGTTCAAGAAAAAAATCAGCATCAGGAAAAAAACTGTCGATAATTCCAACAGCGTCGTGTTTGTCAAGAGCCGCTACAAGCGAATTTCCGGTTTCTTTAATCGCTTTCATGTGGCGCGGGGCTATATAACCTGCCGCACCTATCAGAGCGAAATTTTTACTGCCTTTATTCATTTTATTTCAGCTTTGAAACTTTATTATTTTTTAGAACATATTTCTCTTTGCTTTCGGGGCAAACAGCAATTCCATTTTCATCAAAATGCAAACGATGTCCATATTCACTCATCCATCCTGTTTGTTTTGCAGGGTTTCCAACAACCAAAGCATATGGAAGAACATTTTTAGTTACCACTGCTCCTGCTCCAATAAATGCATATTCACCAATATCATGACCGCAAACAATTGTCGCATTCGCTCCAATTGATGCTCCTTTTTTCACAACAGTTTTTGCATATTCATGCTTGCGTATAATTGCACTTCTCGGATTTACAATATTTGTAAATACCATTGATGGTCCCAGAAAAACATCATCTTCACAAATGACTCCTGTATACAAAGATACATTGTTCTGAATTTTCACATTATTACCCAAAACAACATCAGGCGATACAACAACATTCTGACCAATATTACAATTCTCACCTATTTTGCAATTAGGCATAACATGTGTGAAGTGCCATATTTTTGTACCTTTTCCAATTACACAGCCTTCATCGATAACTGCTGTTTCGTGAGCAAAATATTGTTTTTCCATTTTTATTTTTTTAACACTGAATTCTCAGATTGAACAGAGTTCGCTGCAGCGAACACAGAGTATAGATTACCATTTATTTTTCTGCTTATTCCACCTGTTAATTAAGCAACACTAAAAATTATTAATAGTTCTGTATTTTTAACGCAAAGAGTACAAAGTTTTCGCAAAGAGCGCAGAGCTTACTTTGGGTTCTTTGCGAATTTTCCTTTGTATACTTTGCAGTTATTTTTTAATAAAATTTCTTTTACAATTTTTATATATTATCTATTTACAAATTCAAGAACTGAACTTGTAATATGTTTTAATTGTTCTTCATCCAATTCTGTATGCATTGGTAATGAAACCACTGATTTTGCAAGCTGTTCCGTTACCGGAAAATCACCGGCTTTATAACGTGGGTCGAGATATGCTTTTTGCAAATGCATTGGAACAGGATAATAAATCATTGCCGGAATTCCTTTTTCCTGTAAAAATTCCGGTAATTTATTTCTATCAAAACCGTTTGTAACCAAAGTATACTG
Source organism: Bacteroidales bacterium (assembly GCA_035353855.1). Lineage (NCBI taxonomy): Bacteria > Pseudomonadati > Bacteroidota > Bacteroidia > Bacteroidales > Bacteroidales bacterium. Next base: position 14,558 of record DAOQAK010000017.1, read on the forward strand.
ATGGAAAACATGATTTGATTTATTGAAACGTCCGGGAATTTTTAGTTTTGGATTATTTCCAAATGCCTTATCATAATATGCAGCAGCTTTATTTCGTGCAGCAGCATATTCATCCAAATGTTTTAATTTAATTCGAAGTATTGCAGCCTGAATACTGTCAAGGCGCGAATTCACACCAATCAGATCATGGTAATATCTTACTGTCATCCCATGATTAACAACTATCCTGATTTTTTCTGCAAGCTTATCATCATTGGTAAAAATAGCGCCGCCATCACCATAACAACCTAAATTTTTAGATGGGAAGAAAGAAGTACATCCTACATGCGCTATTGTTCCTGCTTTTTTCTTTGTTCCGTTTTTTGAAATAAAGTCAGCACCTATTGCCTGACAGGTATCTTCAATAACATATAAATTATGTTTAGAAGCGATTTCCATTATAGCATCCATATCGGCACATTGTCCGAATAAATGAACCGGTACAATAGCTTTTGTTTTTGGAGTGATTGCTTTTTCAATCGCTTTCGGGTCAATATTAAAAGTATCGGGATCAACATCTACTAAAACTGGCGTTAGTCCAAGTAAAGCAATTACTTCGGCAGTTGCAACAAAAGTAAATGAAGGAGCAATCACTTCATCGCCGGGTTTTAATTCCATTGCCATCATTGAAACCTGTAAAGCATCGGTTCCGTTTGCACAAGGAATTACATGTTTTACACCAAGATATTTTTCCAAATCCTGTTGAAAATTTTTCACTTCAGGACCATTAATGAATGCAGTCGATTCAATCACATTTATAATTGCTTTATCTACTTCATCTTTAATTTTGTCATATTGGCTCTTCAAGTCAACCATATTAATCTTTCTCATAGTCTAAATTTTTTTTATTCAACAAGCCGCAAAGATAAATATAATTCTGATTTTTAACATCTGTTATTACAGGATTGATCAATTAAATTTTTATACATATATACCAATATCTGTTTTTTTGAGTTAATCAAATAAAAAACCATTAATTTTGCAGGATTATGAATAAATTATACCCTTTACTTTATGTTCTATTCCTGTTCATTTCAGAACAGGTTTTTTCACAAGTTAATCCAAAGGATTCAGCAATCTCAACTTCAATGGTTACAGCTTCATATTCATACCAGGTCCCGGGAAATGACCTGGCAAAAAGATTTTTGCCAAATAACTCGATAGGTGCCGGATATTTATATAAGACCCGTAAAAACTGGATATTCGGAGCCGATGGATTTTTTATGTTCAGGGATACCATTAAAGAAACAAATATTTTTGACTCTATTTCAACCAGCGATGGAAATATCATTGATGGCAATGGGTTATATGCCGATTTTCATTTGTATGAACGCGGTTTTCTTATGGGGGTAAAATGTGGAAAATTGTTTCCTGTTATTGAGAAGTATCCAAATTCAGGAATTATATTATTGGGGACATTAGGGTTTCTTCAGCATAAAATAAGAATCGAAAACAGCGACAATGCAGCTCCTCAAATCAAAGGAGATTATAAAAAAGGATACGACCGTTTAACAAACGGGTTAGCAGTAAGTGAATTTATTGGCTATATGCACATGAGCGATTCGAGGTTATTCAATTTTTATGCAGGATTCGAGTTTACACAGGGATGGACACAAAGCAGGCGTTCATATAATTTCGATACAATGAAAAAAGACCTTACTAAAAGAATGGATGTATTATATTCTTTTAAAATTGGATGGATCATCCCATTGTATAAGCGTATGCCGGAATCATATTATTTCAATTAAAATTTTTGAAGTGGCTTTTCTTTATAACATTTCTATCCTGGTTTATCAATTGCTCATTCGCATTAGTGCGCCATTTAATAAAAAAGCCGGGTTATGGGTGAAAGGCAGAAAAAATATCTGGAAAAATCTATCAGAAAAAATCAATCCTTCCGAAAAAAAAATCTGGATACATGTTTCCTCTCTTGGTGAGTTTGAACAAGGCAGGCCACTGATTGAAGGAATCAAAAAGAAATATCCCGATATAAAAATTCTTCTCACTTTTTTTTCTCCATCGGGTTATGAGATTCGCAAGAACTATGAAAATGCTGATTATATTTTTTATCTTCCATCCGACACCCTCAATAATGCAAAAAAATTTATTGAGCTGACAAAGCCATTTTTAGTGGTTTTCGTGAAGTATGATTTCTGGTTTAATTATATCAGTTGCATTGCAGAGAAAAAAATCCCTATTGTTTTTATTTCATCAATCTTTCGAAAGAATCAACATTTTTTTAAATGGTATGGCGGTTGGTTTCGCAAACATCTGAAAAAAATAAATCATTTTTTTGTACAGGATATTTCATCGGAAAATTTATTAAAAGGTATTGGAATAAACCAGGTAACTGCATGTGGCGATACGCGTTTCGACAGGGTTTACTCAATCACGCAAAATGTAAAACCATTTCCCGATATTCAAAATTTTTGCGGCGATTCTACAATTTTTATTGCAGGCAGTACATGGCCGCCTGATGAAAATATTTTAATTCCATTCATTAATTCAGGAAAAACAAATTATAAATTTATCATTGCTCCTCACCTCGTTGACAAAGCACATATATCAAGCATTACAGAAAAAATAAAAGTGCCTTATATTTTATATTCTGAAATTTCAGCAAAAGATTTTTCAGATAAAAATGTTTTGGTAATTGATTGTATTGGTATTTTGTCAAACGTTTATCAGTATGCTCACATTGCTTACATTGGCGGGGGGTTTGGAGTAAGCATACACAACATCCAGGAACCGGCGACATTCGGGATGCCCATAATTTTCGGGCCGAAGCATACAAAATTCCGGGAAGCTGTTGAATTGATTAAAGAAGGCGGAGCATTCTGTATCAATAACGAAAATGAATTTTACGATATTATTAAAAAGCTTGAAAACACTAATGTTTTAAAAGCTTCATCTGAAATTTCAAAAAAATATATTCAGAAAAATATTGGAGCTACAAAAATTATTTTGGAAAATATTTCGAAATATTTTGTTTAAATATCAACTTCCTTTCAATTCAATTTTATACTCTTTTCCGTTATAATTGGTTTTCATTTTTACTTCTTTATGTGTTAATCGTATTATATACCATTCTGGTGTAGCATGATTAAAAAATGGACCTGTACCAGATTCGCAAGCTGTATTACCATACCATGCTTTACATTCAGAATATATAACCTTTATTTTAGTTTTATTATCATTAAATTCCCAATGAGCTCCTAATGAGATAGTTTTATTGTCATTTCTTTTTCCTTCTATTTTATATCCATCTGTATTAGAATATTCATCATGGAAAAATATTAATATATTATATAAACTATCATTAAATAAGATTAAAGAATCTTCTCCATTTACAGAATACTGTGTAAGAGCGTAAGTACCAAATAGTCTTTTTTCGGCAGAACGCAAACTTACCAAAGGCCCTTCTTCATATTTTTTACAACCTTCGGAAAGGGCTGCTATTACCAGCATTGCAAGAATTATCTTTTTCATTTCAATCATCACCATTCTAATTTTCCTAAATCTTCTTTTAATTTAGAAACAGTTATAGGTTTTGAAATTATCTTTTTATCCTTATCGAGTAAGTAAAATGCAGGAGTTTGCCAAACATAATAATTTTTTATGTTTTCGCTTTTAAAGCCTTTCAAATCGCAGGTGTTAATCCATGTAATGCCATATTTTGCACTTGCCTTTTGCCATTCAGCGTTTACACTGTCGCATGACACTGCAAAAATTTCAAGTCCTTTAGTATTATACTTATTGTAAATCGCTTTCAATTCGGGCATGGCATCTTCGCAGAAATCGCACCACGATGCCCAGAACATCACCAAAATATATTTTGATTTTAATGAATCGAGAATATAATTTTTCCCACTCAAATCATTTGCAACTATGCTGTACGCCTTATGTCCTTTTTTTAATGAATTAATTATTGCCGAAGTTTTATTCAATTCCTTTGACAATTCGGCATCGCTGCATGTACTGGTTTCATTGTATTTCTCAGCAATATGCAACATTACATCTTCCCATTGTGTATGCTCAAATGAACTGAGAAGGGTATTAATAATGTATTCATAAACTTTTTTATTCGACTGGGCGCGAACCAAAATAAAATCAATGCATTTATTATATGAATCCACTGAAGGCGGAGAAGCAAAGTAGTCGAAATATTCCCCGCATTTTTTATAAAAAATATCGGAATTCAATAATGTGGAATCCGAAAAATCGGTATAATCAAAATAATGTTCTTTCAGGAATGCTGCTTCACTTGGATATACAGCCGCATCTTTATTTTTTTTATATGCGGAATAATCAGGTACAATATACGCTTTGATCAATTTTGATGCATACATATCTTTATTTTTATCAATAGCTGTTAAAGCAATTTCATTTCTTTTTGTTTTCAGCCGGTTGATATTTTTCATGATATCATTTAATTTCGAAGCATTGGCTGAAGGGTTTTCGTCATATAGCTTTTGACCCAATTTTATTAATATATCAGCTGAATCTTCAATAACTTTTACTTGTTTCAGAAATTGATAATAAATAATATTCTCCGGTGAAGAACTAAAATCAACATCCGTATTGAATTGAACAGAAGGAAAAGTAATACATACATTTTCATGATTTATAATCACATCAATAAAATTCGAATCATTTGCTGACAAACGTACAACGCCAATATATTCAGGTAGTATAAAGGAAAAACGACAGTCGTTACCAATAACTGATGAATCGGTTTTGATTACCTGTTTGCCATATATTTTAGAAAGATATATCTTCTCCGCCTTACAACCATTGACTGTTGCGTTAACACTATATGTTAACTGGGCAATGCCCGGGGTAATAAATGAGCAACAAAAGAACAGTATCAATATTTTTTTAAACATATGTACTTTTTTTCAATAATTTCACAAAATTATGCTAAGTTTGTTAAAAAATTTTTGTTTTTACATACAATTTTATAAATTTGTCTAAATTTATAAACCAAACAAACCCTAACAATATGAAAAAAATCGTTACCTTTTTTATGCTGATGATATTCGGCATGACATTGCTGGCTAAGCCGGTATCCAAGGAAGAAGCCCAGAATGTGGCCGTTTCATTTCACAAACACTATGTTCCCGGAAAAGCAGATTATACCATTTCGGATGTAGTAGAGTATAGTTATAATGGTATTTCTACTTTTTATGTTTTTAATTTTAAAGCAGGTGGATACGTAATGGTTTCAGCCGATGATGCAGCTATTCCTATTTTAGCACATTCTGACAGTGGAACTTTTGATAAAAATGCTATTTCTCCTTCTGAAACCGCATGGTTAGAAGACTACAGTAAACAAATTGAAAGTATTGTTTCGAATAATATTGATAATACCGAAACTTTAAAAGAATGGAAAAAAATTCAAAATAACCAATTCAATCCAACTACAAAAGATGTAGCAATATTATGTACTGCTGCTTGGGATCAGGGTTCACCTTGGAATACAGTAGTTGCTCAGAATACAGCTTCTGGCGTATATGCAGGTTGTGTTGCTACTGCAATGGGTATTGTAATGTATAAATGGAAATATCCAACAACAGGAAACGGAACGCATACATACACAGAAGCTACTTATGGTGATTTAACTGTAAATTTTGGTTCAACTACTTATGCATGGAGTTCAATGTCGAACACTTCTGCAAGTACTGCAAGCGAAACATTATTATATCATAATGGGGTAAGTGTAAACATGACCTATTCTACTTCCGCTTCCGGAGCTTACCAGTTCGATATTCCTTATTCCTTAAAAACTTTTTATAAATATCAGCCATCGATAGAAATTCAAAACATGTCGAACTTCACATCTGCTAACTGGCTAACCTTACTGAAATCAGAACTTGATGCAGGACGCCCGATATTATATGCCGGAGCAACCGGTGGTACCAGTTCAAGTGGACACTCGTTTGTTTGTGACGGATATAAATCTGCATCTAACACATTCCATATTAATTGGGGATGGAGCAGTGTAGGAACAACTTATTATGCTATTGGTTCACTTAACAGTGGAAACGGAAACTTCAATTCAGATAACCAGGCTGTAGTTAGAGTATGTCCATTATCAAATGCCCCTATCGCTAATTTCACAGCAGACAATGCTTTTCCAGCTGTTGGAGGTAGTGTAAATTTTACTGATTTATCAACAAATAATCCTTCTACATGGGAATGGACATTTGAAGGAGGTACTCCTTCAACTTTTACTGGAAAAACTCCGGGAGCTATAACATATACTGCTGCCGGTGAATATATGGTTACTTTAAAGGTTACTAATGCAACAGGTAATGATACCAAATTCTCATCTAAAATGATAAAAGTAGGTCACGCAGCTCCGCAGTGGATCATGCAAAACTGTGGTTCTACTGTAGATAACAGAATTGTAAGTGAAATAGATATATGCAGTCCTGATGTTGCATGGGGAGTTGTGGTAGACGGTGGTTCAACTATCAATATTCCAAGGGAGATTATTCGCACAACTAACGGTGGTACAACATGGAAACTGGATACCATTACCTTTACCGGAGTAACCGATTACAATATTGCCAACATTTGTGCTATTGATGCAAACACATGTTATGCTGCAATGTTCCCTTTAGGAGCAAATGGTGGTAAAGTTGCTAAAACAACTGATGGAGGTGCAACATGGTCAATTGCAAATTCACCCGATTACTCTACAAGCTGGCTGAATTTTGTACATTTCTTTGATGCAAATAATGGCTGTACTATGGGTGACCCGAATACTTCTAGTAAATTTGTAAACTATTATACAACAAATGGAGGCAGTTCATGGACACAGGTTCTCGTTGCCTCAGCCGCAGGGGAAACAGGATTAACCAATAATTATGATGCTGTTGCCGGTACTGATTCTATATGGTATGGCTCTACAAAAGGGAAACTTTTCCGCTCTGCTGATAAAGGACATACATGGACCTATACAAATTATGGAACTACCGGTAACACTACAGGTTTTGGGGCAACGATCCAGGTTTACCCTTCATTTAAAAATGGATCAGTTGGTGTACTTACAGGTCATACAACCGATGGTGCCTATTCTGCAATAAAAAGAAGTACTAATGGCGGAACTTCATTTTCTGCCTTAACTCCAACAGGATATTTTGTAAAAAATCCTAATATAGAATATATACCCGGAAGTGATATATTTGTTGATGTAGCTTCTTATCCCGGAACCGGTTCATCATATTCTATTGATAATTGTTCAACTTTTAAAAATATTGATACCGGTTCTGTATCATATTATTCAGTAAAATTTTATAATTATTCTACAGGATGGGCCGGAAGTATAGTTAGTCCTTCTAATGGAGGTATATATAAATGGAACCCTAATGTGTTTGTCAGCACAAATGATATACCTAAAAATAATGAGAATATTACAATATTCCCTAACCCTGTAAACGATATGTTGAATATTGAATTTAAAGAATACCTGGGCAGTAAAACTCAAATCAATATTTATAATTTAGTTGGAGAACTTGTTTATTCAGAACAAGTAAATCCAACGTTTAATGATATTATTCAGTTAGACCTTTCTGCTATGAAAGCCGGAATTTATATGGTCAACATTGATGATGGCAACAAGATGATTTCGAAAAAAATATCATTGATAAAATAATTTTTTTATTGATTCAAAAAATAAGGGCGCCCTTTGGGCGCCCTTATTTTTTTATTTTTACAGAACATAAAAACTATTCGGAAAAATTATAATATTTTTGAAAAACAATTTTTGTATCCTAACAATAAAAAACTATACTGTGAATTCCTTTATTGACACTTCCCAACGTTATAAAAAATATTATTCTTATTTATTAATTATCATTTTATGTATTCCCCTATTATTTATTAATGTTAAAAACAGCCACGACTGGGGTGATGATTTTGCACAATATATTCATCAGGCTAAAAATATAATTGAAGGAACTCCCCAATCTTCAACCGGATATGTTCTTAATAAAGATTATCCTATTTTAGGTCCACCGGCTTACCCTATAGGTTTTCCTTTATTATTATCCCCTGTTTATTATTTATTCGGGAATAATATTCAAGCTTTTTCTATAATCATGAGCATAATGTTAATTGCAGCCGCAGTACTTTTTTTAAAATTTTTTAAACTATTTTTCTCAGCACTTTCTTCCGTTTTTCTTGTTTTAATTATTATATATAACCCATGGACACTGAACTTCAAGATGGAGATCATGTCGGATATTCCTTTTACATTATGCCTGTATCTTTTAATTATTCTTTATCATTTCCGGGATGAAAAAAGAAATTATTTGTTTTATTTTTTAATAGGGCTACTGGGTGGTTTTTTGATATCGATACGTTCGGCAGGAATTATTTTCATTATTGCCATTTCTTTTGAGTTCATTTTCTGTATTTATCAATACCAGGAGAAAAGAATTCAATATTCTTTATTGAAAAAATTATTGCTTCAAAAAATAATTATGATTTTTTCTGCCATATTCATCTATTCTTTATTAAATATTATTTTATTCAAAACCCCATCAATGGGATTCCTTTATTATACTTCTGCTTTAGACTTAAAATCCATATCGTATATAATACATGATAACCTCACCTATAATTTCCTGATGTTAAAAAATTTCTTTGAATTTAAAAATATATACCTGCAGTTTTTATCTGTCTTTACTCAGTCGGCTTTACTAACATTAACAGTTATAGGGTTCATAAAAAAAGTAATTATTAATTTTGATTTTATTGATTTGATATTAATCCTCTACTGCATTACTGTTCTCATTTACCCTTATAGTGATGCAGGATTCCGTTTTATTTTCCCCATAGCCCCCATTTTATTTTATTATGCTGTAATTGCCATCAAAGATTTTTTTAAAACAGCTAATATTTTTAATAGAAAATATATCCCCGTTTTAATTGGGCTTATTATCCTTATCCAATATATTGGAGGAATAGAAAAAATTATAAGAAATCACGACAGGGTTCTTTTCGGTCCACAAAATAAATATGCAGCAGAAGCATTAAACTACATAAAAACAAGTATTCCTGATGATGCAATAATTGAATTTGAAAAGCCAAGGGCTATTGCACTATACACTGGCAAAAACGGATTTCACATAAAAATAAATCAACCGATCACTGATATAAAAAAGAACTTTGATAAGGTTGGCATTTCATACATACTTCAAAGTAAAAGACAAATTGATTTTATAGGAGATGATAGTCTTAAAAAATATTTATCCTATAAAAATGATAATATAGAATGTATTTGGAGCAATTATAATTTTAGATTATACAAAATCTTAAAATAGAAATGCTTCATGTATACAGATCATAAATAATGCTGACTCTTTCTATAAGGTCCGAACAGCGCGTACTCTCAACTCTTCTTCATATGAGAATTTAAACTCTCTGCCATCTTGTTCATCATCGTAAAAATGCTGGGCCCAGGCTCCATTGTCTTTACCATTTATATATTCTGATGAACTCCAATAGGAATCCGCTACAAAACCACCTTTGCCCATTTTCTTCAACTGATGATACATTTCCGTTAACTCGAATCGCGTCGGAAGACGCCAGCCATTACCAAGTTCACGACAGGCATCAACGGCGTCATGCCATTTAAGCTTTTCAGGAAAATCTTTCATCGCCACCTGAATTGTTTCATTTGTTATAGGATGTGTAAATGTTTCCATTTCTTGTTTTTTTAATTCATAACTTCGTTTATCTCTATTATAAACATCAAAATATTCGTTACGCAAAATGTTTTAATGCTTCATATACCAGAAAAGCCGGCCAGGCAATTGCTTTTAAAAAACATAGTACACCCATCTAAAAATCCGTAGCTTGCGAAATAAAATAAATGGCGGCTCCAATAAGTCCAAAAGCATATACCATTCCCGAAGGTGCATTATTATTAATTTTTTGTTCCATAACTTTTTCTACTTAATTTATTTTAAAAATATTTAATACTATTTCCTGATATATATAAATACCGATATTTAGTATAAAAGATAGATTAAAATTACTGTCAATAAGTAAAATTATTCATAGTTATTTAACTTCTAACTCATCTTTATAATCATTAAGAATTTCTTTAGCTCTTTTGGCATCTTCAACCGTTCCATGAACAATTACCTGAAACCCTTGCTCCTCGACTTTTTCATGGTATTTTAATTTAGCGTGACTTTTAATCGCAAGAATTGCAATGAGTGAAATGATACCCCCAATAAGAGCACCTAGTGAAAAACCGGCTAATGCACCTATTAAAGGACCTGTTCCGAAAAGAAAATCAAATCCTGGAATTTCAAATACTTTAACACCGGTAAGTATTCCCAATATTGGTCCAATTATAGCACAAATACTTATCAATATATTTGAAATCCATCGATTGTTATACCTAACGTGCATGAGATCATCAACAATTATAGCCTTTCCTATAAGTGAAACCTGCTGAATTGGATACCCGGCACGTTTTAGCTCCTCAACAGCTTTAATTGCTTTTTCGTGAGTAGCATACTCTCCAATAATAGTATTCATAGTATAAATCTTTTATATTCAGGGTTACTCCTTCAATTAATTTTTTTATCATTTTCTATAGTTTAACCTGCTTTTCGTAGCATTCAATATATTTTTCATTATCTTTTTTATTTTTTTGATAACATTATAAAAATATTAATGATTTGATGTTTTATAATTAAGAATAGATTAATTAAGTATTACAATTACATTAATATATAAAAGAATAAAAATTACTAAAAATCGGTTTCGATAAAGAAATTATACCGAAATGATTTATGTAATGTCGTTTGATGATAAAAAATAAATCAGGTGAATATAAAAAAAGCCACATAACTGTGGCTTTAATGGCTGCGAGCCTCATAGGACTAAGTTCGGGTCAAATTTTAAAAGATTTGCAGTTAATCTACAGATTTGCAGATATATTTAAGAAACAGTAAAATCAATATTTCTTTTCTATCATCTCTATAATTTCGTGAGTGTAATCAGCCATAAATAAAGGAATATTAACTAAGCTATCATCATATTTAAAATTACGTAAAGAATACCGAATACTTAACTTTGGTGAAAATTCTTTCCGAAAAAATGCAAGACTTTTGCTTCTTATATTTTCATCAGATTTTACTTCAATCGGTATAATCTCATTTTTATTTTGAACTAAAAAATCTACTTCTGCCATATTACCGGAACTCCAATATCGGGGAATTTCTTCAAATTGTTGAACTAAACTTTCCAGTATATAGTTTTCAGTTAAGGCACCTTTAAACTCAGTAAATAATCTATTACCCTCTACTATCGCAATAGGATCTAATCGAGATAATCTTCTTAATATGCCAATATCAAGAGTGTAAACTTTAAAACAAGATAAATCATCATATGCTGATAAAGGTAAAGATGGTTTCTTAGAAAGAAATACCCTGTATGCCAATCCTGCATTTATAAGCCATAATAATGCATCTTCGTAGTCTCTGGACCTTGCTCCATTTTTAACTGTTTGATATAAAAATTTTTTATTTTCTTTTGCAAGTTGAGATGGAAGTGATGTCCAGATATAATTTATTTTGGGAACATCTTTGTTCGTTACGTGCTTAGAGAAATCAAGAGCATAAGCATTTAAAATATTTTGTAATACAATTTGGGTAAACGGGACATCGCCTTTTTCAACAAGTGCAACAATAGCTTCAGGCATACCTCCCGAAATAAAATATGCTTTAAATTTTTCAACGAGTTGACTAAAAAATACATCAGGAATCGGTTCTATTGAGTCAATATTTTCAAGAAACGACAGCAATTTAGCATCCGAGACAGACAAGAACTCTTTAAAACTAACAGGATGAACTTTCATGAAATCAACTTTCCCAACCGGGAATGATGCTCCTCTGCTCATTGCTACCCCAAGGAGTGAACCAGCACAAGCAATACAATATTCAGGGGAATCTTCACAAAAATATTTTAAAGTATTTAGTGCTTCATTACATTCCTGAATTTCATCAAATATCACTAATGTCTTTTCAGGTAATATTGTTTTTCCATTTACTAATGAAAGATTTTGGATAATACGTTTAGTATCTTTTGTTGTTAAGAAGAATTGCTTTAATTCAGGCTGACTATCAAAATTAAAATATGCCATACCTTCAAATTCTTCCATACCAAAATTCTTTAAAAGCCAGGTTTTCCCTACCTGTCTGGCTCCTTGCAATACCAGTGGTTTACGAGTAGAAGTATTTTTCCATGATTTTAATTTTTCACTTATCGTTCTTTGTATTTTCATATTAACACATATTAAATGTATTTTATGTGATTATTATCACGTATAAGGTATTTTATTTAGGCAAAAGTAATAAACGAATTAGAAATACACAAAAATATTAAGCAATTTTATGTAAAAAAACTTCTATACAATGTATTGAGAAATTTATACATATTTTAAAACAACCCTAATTAAAAAACGATTGCGTAATTAGCAATAAAATCAATGGCTTTTGCAAAATAAAAAAGCCACATAACTGTGGCTTTAATGGCTGCGACCCCGGAGGGATTCAAACCCCCGACTTTCAGAACCGGAATCTGACGTTCTATTCAGCTGAACTACGGGGCCTTATTCAAAAAATTATATATTTATAAAATTAAAAGCAAAATTAGTGAAAAAGGCTGTAATAATAATGAACTACACAATAATTCCTACAAAAATAAGTTAATAAATCCTAAAGTTTAGTAATATTGCATATATTTTAATTTATGTTCAAAATAAAAAACATTTATTTATTAATTATTTCTGTTCTTGCTTTAAATAATACAACATTATCGCAAGGCGTAGGAATAGGTGAATGGAGAGAACATTTACCCTATAACAATTGTATATCCATAACAGAAGGAAATGGTAAAATATTTTGCGCCACAAAATATTCTGTCTTTTCATACGATAAATCCGATAACAGTATTCAACGTATTTCGAAAATTAATTATTTATCTGATATTGGTGTAAGCCGTGTAAAATACCACAATGGACTTAATTTATTACTCGTAACCTATACCAATGGCAATATTGATTTAATAGATAATAATGGGCTTACTACTAATATTTCTGATATTAAAAGAAAACCTATCACAGGAAATAAAACAATAAACAATATTTTATTTATTGACAACTTTGCTTACCTGGCTTGTGGATTCGGGATTGTAGTTCTTGATTTGGCGAAAAAAGAAATTAAAGATACTTATTATATTGCTGAAGGCGGGTTTCAAATTAAAGTTTTTGACCTGACAACTGACGGAAGTAAAATTTATGCTGCAACTGAATCTGGTCTTTACGAAGCAGATCTTTCATGTCCCTATCTTTCAAATTATTCATATTGGACCAAACATACTGAAATGCCTCATCCTGATGGAATTTTTAATACTGTTGCTTATTTTCACGGTACTCTTTATATAAATCTATATGGAAATGCATATAATGATGACACATTATACATATATAAAAATGGGATATGGAATTGTTATGATCCTACTTATACTTCTAACAGATATGAGCTAAATGTTAAAGACAATATTATGTTAGTAATAGAAGAAGGAGATATCGATCAATTAGATACAAACGGAATTAATATATCAAGAATTTATACTTATAATTCTACTTCCATTCCAAACGCTCCTTCACCACGTGATGCAATTTTTGATAATGAAATAAATAATGTTGTATGGATAGCTGATGCAAATGTAGGTATTGTAAGAAATGAGGGCGTCTGGACTTCTACAAATTTTCAACCTAACGGACCCAAAACAACAAATGCCTGGGATATTTCTGTTGAGAATAGTAATTTATGGGTTGCACCCGGTGGACTGGATGGAGCCTGGAATAATGTTTATAACGGAGATGGATTATTTTCTTTTATTGATGAAAATTGGGCTACCCATAACAGAGACAATACTCCTGGTCTTGATACAATATATGATATAGTATGTGTGGCGGTTAATCCTTCAAACTCTTCACAAGTTTTTGCTGGCTCTTGGAGTAAAGGACTACTCGAATTCAACAATCAGACATTGACCAATGTTTATGACTCAACAAATAGCACATTGAAATGCAATTACAGGACGGGTGTTGCAGGAATTATTTTTGATGAAGACAACAACTTATGGGTAACAAACTCTGCTGTGAATACTGCACTCAACGTTCGAATGAATAACGGCACATGGAAAGGATTTAACTTTAGCGGATTTTATAGCAATTCAGAAGTCGGTGATTTAGCAATTGACAAGCAAAACAGGAAATGGATTATCCTCCCACGAAATAATGGAATGTTGGTTTTTGATGATAATAATACCATTACAAATTCTGCTGACGATCATATAAAAAGAATATCTAATAGCACTGGTAACGGAGGACTTCCCAGTAACGAAATATTTAGTATTGCTGTGGATCGTGATGGCGAAATCTGGGTAGGAACAGATAAAGGTATTGCTGTTTTTTATAATCCTGAAAATGTTTTTACCGGAAGTAATTTTGATGCTCAGCAAATCATGGTTGATCAGGATGGATATATTCAACCCTTATTGGGTTCGGAATCAGTAAAAGTAATTGCTGTTGACGGTTCAAATAAAAAATGGATTGGTACTGACAGAGCCGGTGTATTTTTAGTTTCTGCTGATGGTACTAAAGAATTTGAACATTTCACAACAGAAAACAGTCCTTTATTTTCAAATACTATAAATACTATAGCTATTGACCACAAAACAGGAGAAGTCTTTTTTGGTACTGATAAAGGAATCATATCATATAAGGGTTATGCTACAGATTCCGTTGAAAAAAATGGAGTTGTTGTTTATCCTAATCCTGTGAAAGAGAATTATACAGGGTATATTGGTATTAAAGGGCTTGCATTAAACTCCAATGTTAAAATAACAGATATCAGCGGGACACTTATTTATCAAACTACAGCTGAAGGCGGACAAGCTATATGGAATGGACTCAACTTCGAGGGGAAAAAAGCGAAAACAGGAATTTACCTGGTTTTTGCTTCAAATGAAGATGGCAGCGTTACCACGGTTGCAAAAATTATGATCATCAATTAATTTTCCAGGAATGCTGTTTAAAACAAAAGGGATTGTTCTTCATACAATAAATTATTCCGAAAACAGCAAAATTATTAAAACATACACTGATAATTTCGGCTTACAATCATATATAGTTAAAGTTGTAAGAAATAAAAAATCACAAACTAAAGCCGGATTTTTTCAGCCGCTTTCTATCCTCGACATGGTGGTATATCAAAGTAAGAATCAAGGATTGCATCATGTAAAAGAATTAACCACCTCGATACAATTTGAGAATATCCCATACGATATTAAAAGAAGCGCTGTTACTTTTTTCATTGCGGAATTGCTTTACAAATCATTACACGAAGATTTGCCTAATAAAAACTTATTTGATTTTATTTTTAATACTATTGAAATCATTGATAAATCACATGAAAGCATTTCCGATTTTCATTTAATTTTCATGATTGAATTAAGCAAATATTTAGGATTTTATCCAAGAAATAATTTTGATAAACAACATCCTATTTTTAATCTTATGGAAGGATGTTTTCAGGAATATCTGCCGGAACATCCTTATTTTGCCGATAAAATATTAAGCGAACACCTAAATGAATTACTAAATATTTCTTTCGAAAATTTTTATTCCTTTCATTTTAAACCAGAGATAAAAAAAGAGCTTGTCTTAAAAATGATTGATTATTATCGTATCCACATCCAGGGATTCAATACGATGAATTCAAATGTTGTTTTAGAAGAAGTTTTTCATGAATGAATTTGATTGATGAAATGTCTGAAAACGCTTAATTTATTACCCGTCCAAGTATATATGTATTATTTTCTGATTCCGCTTTATAAATAATTTCATTATCATTTTTTACCGGAGCCTGAAAAATATTTTCTTTACATTTAATAAAAGCATCAAAAACTTCATCGACTTTAATCAATTTCATACATATATTATTACCATTACACGGTGGTGAAATAAATTCGTGAACACACGGACTGCAATATACATTTTTATAAATTACCGAACATCTGTCGATATTAGCATACTGCGCCGGAGAACACGGACCAAATAAGGCAACAACTTTTGTTTTAGTGGCAAAAGCCAAATGCAAAGGACCGGTATCGTTTGTAATTAAAATTTCCGCATTTTCAATTATGGCAATTAGTTCTTCAACCGAAGTTTCTCCTGCAAGTGATATGACCGATTTATTATTTACACTATTTATTATTTCATCAACATATTTTTTTTCATTTTTATTTCCTATTAAAATGATTTCAAGAGAAGGATACTTTTCGGAAATTCTTTTTATCAAGTCAGAAAATTTTTGTGCATCCCAGCGTCGTTCTATTCTTAAATCTGAAGCATTCGGATTGATTACAATGTATTTTTTTGATTTAATATTTTCTATAATTTTTGATGATGGTTTTAATGAATCGGTACTTTTTATTGATAAAATATCGGTAACAATATTTTCCTCGGCAATTGAAAGCCTTGCAAATTGAAGATATGTCTGATATATCGGAGATTTGACATTATAAAACATCATGTGGGTATATATTCCCAGGCGGTAATCGCTTGAACGCAAATAAAATCCAAACCTGTTTTTTGCCATGCTTAATGCCGAAATCAATGTGCTGATATTTGAATATATTTCAAGGTCATAATAGATATCTATTTTTTTTGAAATGATTTTTAAAATAAATGAAGGCAGGCTTTTTACCAGGATAAATGAATTCCGGTCGTTCAATACAATAATCTCATCAATGCATTTTATTTTTTTTAATAATTCTTCATTCGTTTGTGTTGTAATAAAAATAATTTTTGCTTCAGGATAATTTTTTCGTAGTGATTGTATAAGTGGTGTAGCTTGTATAATACTCCCCATTCCCTTATATTTACTTATTGCAAGTGTTTTAAATTTTTTGTTTAAAGAATGGTCAATCTTTAATAGTTTCCCTGCTAACCTTACGAATAAATTCAAAATATATGCAATAGGCTTAACGATTAACCGATCAATTTTTATTTCTGTTGATGTATTCATTTTATAAGGCTATCAGCCGTGAACTTATAATTTCAATTTTTGATTCAGGTTCAATAAAAACTTTTATTTTATTTACTTTTTCATTCCACCAATTATATTGGGCACTCATTGGTATGATATATTTTTTCACATCAACTGATGATTCTATATTAAAATTAAAACTTCCAAGCAAACTATCACAATCGTAATAACAAACTACTCCTTTTCCAATTGTATCAAAATTCGATTTTAAATTAATTTCAAAATAATTATTTGCTTTTAAAAATTTATTTTCGGGAAAATTATTTAAAATATTATTTGATAAAACATTTGCTTTTACAAAGAGATCAGATCCTCCCAAATAATAAGGATATTTCTTTAATTCGAAAGTTCTGATTGAATCTTGCGGTTTATGGATAATTCCATCTGACACCACGCTCAAGCCTTTTTTAATCCATATATAATGACTACTTATTATATTGTAAGGTTCATAATTTTCAAATATATGATTTGCAATTTTATAGTAACGTACACTATTAGGAACATCATCGGTTTTATCGAACCATGTTTCAGGATAATTTGAAAATACTACAACAGGAATATCAAAATTATTAAGGTATTTAAGATTTTCATCTTGCAAATAATCTGTTACGGTATTCTGCATGTATTGACAAAAATATGAAGGTACTTGCCTGCCTGTATAAAAATACAACATCGGGGTATTAGAAAAATCGATAAACGTGGACTGACCCGGAAAATTATCATCTAAAAATTTTTTGAAATCAATATAATTATCATTTTTAAAATTCTCATCATTTATCACTCTTTGAATTTTTTCATGTACCGGTTTTATTTTTTTTATATCATTAATATGTTTAGGAAACACAGACAAAATATTTTCTCTTTCATCAATATTTGGATAAATAAAAGCCTGCATAATAAATACTATAAAAATTAAAGAGCCTTTTTTTAACCAGGAATATTTTTGAAATATGATAATAAACGTAACACCTAATATTAAAAATATAAAGGAGGAAACAACCATCAACAGTCCTTCCACCAAACTATGCCTAACAAGAGAGCGCTGAGCATTCATAAAATAATAGGCAATGCAAAAGATCAATAATACAAAATTGAACTTATCTGTTTTCTCAATCAAATAAAATTTCATTTTACTTATCACAAATATTGATATGATTGAAGCAATTAATGGAAATATAACATAATACCAGAAAAATGTTCTGTCATAATTATACGTTATTATTGGAAATCCATGCTGCTGGCTTGCCCCCAAATAATCCAGTATTTGCTTTATATTTGAAAATACCGGGACTTTACATAAAACAGCTATTGTAAAAACAAGAAGTGCAAAAACAATTAATGAGATAAATATTTTTAACAGGTCATATAATTTCGATTTATCATAATAAAAAAAGTAAAATACTAACAATAATACCAGTGTTGCAAAAGTATTGGAAACAGCTATATCAATTTTCCATACTATCAACAAAAGGTTTAAAAGGCATATATATAAAAGCCGCTTTAAGCTATAGCTTTCAAATAATTTATTTATAAGGAATACTGTAAGTAAAGCCACGCAGCATATTTCGCATATGAATTCGTTCAGAAAAGGGAAAAAGATAACAAAAGCAAACGCAAAATAATTATCATTAAACATTTTGCTGATAACAAAAAATGATATTCCTATAAGAATTAAATACTCAAAGAAATCGTAAATAACGAAATTGATACTACCATCGTATCCATAAAATATTATATAAAATATATTAAAAAAATAATCGGAAATTAAATGTGAGTTAAAAAAATTAAAAAATGGAATTTGATGATATTTGAAAATAAGCATAACGGCATTAGCTTTATTGGCAAGTTCAAACAATTCTTTTGGTTGTTCAATAATTGGTTGATATACCAAAACCATTGCAATACCAAATAAAATCATTAGCAACCAAAACTTTTCAATGAATTGAATGGTATTGGTTTTTATGAAATATTTTTTTCTGAATAGAATTGATAAAAGTACAATCGCAATGAATAATATTAAGAAAATAATTTGAGGCGAAAGAATAAAAATATTATGCTGATTAAATATTAAATAAAGTTCGGTAGAAATAAAAGGCAATATGGGAGTTAAGGCAAACCATCTGAGTTTAGACAAGAGTTCATCGGCATTTAATTTTATTTTTTTATCAATAATGAACCATAAAAGCTGCACAACAATAAAAGTTAAACAATATAGCCACTCTATTGACAAAGTAGAAGGAAAGTATTTACTATACCTGAAAAAATAAATCATTACCAGGATAAAATAACTTATTGCTGCCTGGAAAATTAATTCATGATATAAGGTTTCTTTTGTTTTTGATTTTTTATCAGCAAGAGTTAAAAGGCCACAAAATACTATTGCCGTAATTCCTCCAATAATAAATGTAATAGAACCAGCAACATTAGCTTTCAAAACAAATAAAAAGAGCAGAACAATCCCCCAAAGTGATAAATTGGATGCAACTTCTAATTTCCCTTTGATTGAATCTGATTTATTATAAAACCAATTAAAAATAAAATTCAACAAAAAAAAACTTATAAAAAATGAAGCTATTATCTTATAATAAAACGAAACCCGTGAATGGATGTCAATTCCTTCTAAAGTACCTAAATCAGCTGAAATTTGAGAAATATGTTTTAATGGGAAATTAATATCGGAAACATAACTATAAATAAAATACAGCGATAAAAAAATTGGTAAAAAAATGTATTGATATTGGATTTTGAAATATTTCATTATAAAAAGCATTTAAATATACCCAGGTGAAAACTCCAAAGATACATGGTATCGATAATTATTAACCCAAACAGTAAAATTCAGGGAAATTATAAAATTAAAATAAATTTTTATTTTAAATATTTTCTATCAAAAATATTATATTTCATTATGCACCATATCGCGCGAAACCCATCTTTCCAGTCTATTTTTTTGCCTTCTTCGTAGGTACGTCCATAATACGAAATCCCTACTTCGTAAATTCTGATTTTAGGAAAACTAGATATTTTTGCAGTTACTTCGGGCTCAAACCCGAAACGATTTTCTTTAAAATTAATTAGTTTTAGATATTCTGCTTTAAATAATTTATAGCAGGTTTCCATATCTGTCAAATTCAGATTAGTAAACAAATTGGAAAGGAAAGTCAACATACGATTGCCGATAGTATGCCAAAAAAACAGCACACGATGAGGGTTTCCACCCATAAACCTTGAGCCAAAAACAACATCGGCAAAACCATCAAGCACGGGTTTAATTAAAATATTATATTCATTTGGGTCATATTCAAGATCGGCGTCCTGTATTATAATGCAATCACCGGTAGCCACATCAATGCCCGTGTGAATAGCTGCACCTTTACCTTTATTTACTTCATGGGAAAAAAGTTTAATATTATATGAAGGGTGTTCGTTGATATATTTTTCAAGAACATCTTTTGTATTGTCTTTTGAGCAATCGTTTACAATTATTATTTCTTTTATTATTCCCTGTAGTAACTCCACCTTTAAAACCAAATCAAGTATTTGATGAATTGTTTTCTCTTCATTATAAACAGGAATAATAATTGAAAGTTTATTGAATTTAAACATCAATATATCTATTAAAATTAACGAAAGCAAATATATGTATTTTATGTAAAGAATAAATACTATTTAGCTAACGACTTAATATTGCATATTTTTTTTGATGCAAATAAAAAAGAATTACCATATATAAATTCAAACTAACCACATAACCTAAATAACCTACCATTTATACAGGGCAAACGCATCTAAATTTTAGCTTCTACAACCATTGAAAACACTGAAATCATTTTTAAAAATTTAATCAAAAATTAAAAATATTTGAATTATGTATTTTTATAAACAGTTGAACTTCATAGTATTTGTATTAATTTAGATGCGTTTGCCCTGACCATTTATAAAATACCTCTTTGATATTTAAAATTTAATTACTTTATTTGTTATGAAAAGTAAATAATCAAATACAAACAAAAAGTTTATTAACATGAAAAATTTAATTTTAATTTCAGCAATTATGATGTTTTTATTTGTTAATGTAAAAGCACAACAATTAGAAACAATTACAGGTGCTACTGGAGCGCCAACTAAAGGAACAATCACGGGAACTGGTACTACCGGTTATATTCCTAAGTTTTCAAGCGCCTATGTTATTGGCAACAGCAATATTTTTCAAAGTGGTTCTAATATTGGTATAGGAACTACCGGACCAACAGAAAAACTTGAAGTTAGCGGTAAAATAAAAGGTACACAATTAGTATCTACAATTGCAACAGGTACTTCTCCATTTACCATAACATCAACAACAGTTAGTACAAATCTTAATGCAGATTTGCTTGATGGTTATCATGCAAATAGTTTTCAAACAGCATTAACTAATCCTGTTACAGGAACAGGAACGGCAAATTACATTACTAAATGGACAGGAACAAATACTGTTGGAGCATCTTCTTTAATTTTTGATAATGGGACCAATGTAGGGATAGGGACAACAAGCCCATTAAGTAAAGTCCAAATTGGAAACGGCATAACTAAAGTTTCTTTAGGTGATTGCTATGGGGAACCTATTGGTTGGGGTACAAGTTATATAGGATTTAACCTCTCTAAAACGATTGCAGGGACATGGACTACTGAATCCGATGGAGGTTCGAATGGAGGAAGCTTGATATATGGAAATATTGGCGGAGGGATTTATTTTTCAAATATTCCTAACACAAATACTAGTTCAAGTCAAACAGGTATAACTGATGCTACGATTAAAAATAATATTGTTATGTCTATTTCTAGTACTGGAGATGTTGCTATTGGTAGTGGATTACAAACTTATGTTAATGGAATTCAATATAAATTAGCTGTTAAGGGAGGCATTATATGTGAACAAGTAAAAGTAATAAATGATGTTCCTCATTCAGATTTTGTTTTTGATAGTAATTACAAATTGATGTCGTTAGATCAAATTGAAAAATATGTAAAAGTGAACAAACATTTGCCGGAAGTTCCTTCTGCTACAGAATTTAAGGAGAATGGTTATAATGTTGGAGAAATGGATAATTTACTTCTTAGAAAGGTCGAGGAGCTTACTCTTTACATTATTAATCTCCAAAAACAAAATGATGAGATGAAATCAAGAATAAGTGATCTGGAAAATAAATAACAAAAAAACATGGAACTACTTTATAAAAAAATATTGAAAGTACAGTTGTTGTTTGTTTTATTTGGTATAAACTTTTCAACAACACTCGCACAGGTTACACCCTATCCTGTATCTCCTTATCTTATCAACACAAATTATGTAAATACAAATGCTGTTATAACACATCCTGAAGCTATTATAGCGCCGTCAAACTCTTCTTCAACGGTTGCCATTTCGGGTAGTTCAGTGGTACTGTTTAAATCAGGGACAGAAGTCGATTTAAACCCGGGTTTTTCAACCGAACTCAGTGGTAACGGAAATTTTATTGCCGAAATAGATAATGAGATTAATTTTATACTTATTGCCCCAGAACCTGCTACTGCAATCCTTAACGGAATGGTACATATAAATAAATGGGAAAAGTTTGAAATTGGATTTAAATTGCCCTCTGAATATACAAATGCCGTTGATAATTTTTTTACATATTATAATGCTCAAACTAATTCAACATCTTCCGCTCCAAGTGGAACTTCTTTACTTAATCCCTATGCTGATGATTCTTTGAATGTGGAGATAAATCTTATTAGCCCCGATAACAGGCAAATAAAAAAATGGGGGTTTTTCATGAGAATGGCTGATTTTAATGTGAATACTTCTGCATCCGATAATGGACAGTATCAGCTAGGAACTGATAATTCAAATATTTTATCCCCTTACAACTGGCGTTTTCGCTTTGCACCCGATTATGAAGGCGCATGGACATTTAGCGTTAAAATAAGCGCACCTTATCTTAATTCAACTTTTCCAACTTATATATTTAACAATTTTTCATTTTATTGCGATCCGCCTTTGGCTACTAATCATGGCTTTCTTAAAAAGAGTGCGGCCAATCCAACTGGAAGTTTGCAATTCGATGATGGAACCCCGTTTTTTGGCATAGGCGAAAATCTTGCCGATATCATGCATGCCAATACCTCTACCTCTTTTTATAATACATCAGAATCTCATTGGTATGAATTTTTAAAAAGAGATTACGACAATTATAGTGCTGCTTTTGATGAGATGTATTCCGCCGGAGCTAATTATACACGTATACTTATGCTTAAATCGAATTTTGCAGTTGAATGGCAAAATTTAGGAGTATACGACAAATATGATACATACAATAGGTCTTGTAGTCCTTGCGATAATGATCAATCTCCAGGTCCACATCCTGACCCAAATCCATATATTACAGATATGAGTCATGGAAACAGGCAGTATAATCTATGGGCATTAGATAATCTCATTGATAAAGCACACAATGAGGGAATATATATTGAATTGCAAACCGACCCGGGTCCCCCTATGGTCGTTTACCAGGATTGGATGTGGGGCGATAATGCTTATGCTTATTATACCTATGATAAAAACAATAACTTTAGAACAGATATTATAAAATATTTTTCTGATAATACTTTACGTTATTATTGGAAACGCAGGTACAAATACATAATGTCGCGATATGGATATTCCGTAAATATTGCTGCTCTTGAAACTTTTGGTGAGGTTGACCAGATACTAGGTTATAACAATAATTCTATTACCCAATCATCTGGCGATTGTTGCGGAAATATCCAGACCTGGACTGAAATCCCTACATTAAAAACTTGGATAACTGACTGGCACAATGACATTCTAGGTTATATAAAAAATACAGTGATGTATAATGCCAATAAACATCTTACTATGGCAGGTTTTACCGATAATGCGACATACATACATGATAATATAACTTCATTAGGCGAACAGCAAAATTATTATCAACTATTTTCTAATTCTTTTATTGATATAGTTGATATACATCATTACGTCAATAGTAAAGATATGTTCAGTAATTCGTTCAATCTTTCAACAGGTTTTGTTCACAGTCCATCAATTACAACAGGTTTAAATATAATTGATAAACCTTTTCATTTCGGTGAGTTTACAACATTCGGAAATATAGACCTTGGTGGCACTTATAATTATTTCAACAATTATGATGTGTCTTTTCACAACGAACTTTGGGCTACTACTTTTATGGGCAACTATACTACAGGTCTAACCTGGGGATGGAACACTGTGCATTGGTGGCCAGATTCGAATCCGTTAACATTAAAATATACAAAACCAAATGAAACCGTAGAAACTATTTCCCTAAATAATGGATTAGGGCAAACTAATATTGTTCCACATCCCGAAGGATTTAACATTTCATTTACAAATAAAAAAATATACCATAATTTTAAACCATTAAGTAATTATATACAAAATACAGGAATAAATTTCAGTCTTGATTATACACCAAAATATTTTTATGATGAAAGTCAAAATATAGAATGTTATTATCTTGTAAGTCCTGATAAAACTACTGCTTATGGATGGGTTCATAATTTAAACCATTATTGGTATAATAATTATTATTATTATTTTGTAAACGATGGTAACGATTCACATTACTTAAATTTAAGTGGTGGAGATTTGCCAAGTGCAAACCTAACAGTAGAATTACCAGGTTTTACAATGAGTCCTCTTGGAAATCCTTATTGTTATTATGTAAGTTTTTTTCCTACACGCATGGGCACATCGTCAAATTTACCTGATAACGGATACTTATCTTGTGACCATATTCCCACAATTGATATGGGACCTTTAGTTAGTGGGTATTTTGGCAATGATACAACAAACGCTGATTTTGCCTTTAAAATATCTAAAGTTGCTTGCGATATTAGAAACAATAATGCTATTAGTAATAATGTATATAATATCAACAATACATTTTTTACAAAAAATATAATAAATGAAAGTAGCAATAATAGTTTTATTGTAAATATTTTTCCCAATCCTACTAATGGAATAGCATCAATTTCACCTTCAGATAAAAGTAAGATATTCTCAATAGAAGTTACTAATGTCCTTGGACAAATTATATATTCTGTTAATGATTTAAATGACAAAATTCAAATTGATTTAACAAACCAATCAAAAGGTGTTTATTTAGTTAAAATCATAATTGATAGTAAAATTGAGAAAATTGAAAAATTAATTTATCAGTAATTTGTCTTAAATAAACATAAATTCTTAATCTAAATTATTTCGCTTGAACGCATCAATCCATAATTAATTGATGCGTTCCTTTTATGCAATTAATATTACAAAATTTTTCTATTTCTATAAAAAAGATAACTTTGCTTTTCTTATTTACAATCATTGCAATTATAAACTATCAAAGTAATATCATATGAAACTTAATAAAAATAATTTCTCTCAAATAATAATAATTTTCCTAATAAGTTTAGTTGTTAGACTTATTTTACTCCCTTTTGCTCAAACAGTGGATGCAGATGCAGTAAGCAGAGTATATATAGCTTATGATTGGCTTAAAAACCCCCATCTTATTACTTCAGGAATATGGGCACCACTTCATCATTATATTAATGCGTTTGCAATTTTTATAACTTCAAGCCTGGTATACGGACCTATTGTTTTTCATATACTTTTTGCTTCATTTACCGTTTTTCCTATTTATTACTTTACAAAAAGAGAGTTTAATGAAAAAGGAGCATTATATGTAGCACTAATATATTCATTATCGCCAATCGTTTTCAGAAATAGTTATCATACTTTAGCTGAAGTTCCTTATGGTTTCTTCCTTGCCACAAGTTTAAATTTTTTATCCTTATCCATCAGAAGTGATAAAAAAATAAAATATTCGATTTTGGCAGGTCTATTTATAACCGTTACCGGAGGTTTGCGATACGAAGCATGGGTTATTACAGGATTATTTACAATTATTCTTTTAATATACAAACAGTGGAAAGCAATACTATTTTTCTTGCCTGTTGCATTGATATTCCCTGTTTTTTGGATGATAGGAAATTATATTGAATATAAAGATTTTTTATATGGAATTAATGGAGCTTATAATTGGAATATTGTAAAATCAGGTGTTAATAATAATATTGACGTGATCAATGCCGCAGAAAGAGTAATATTTTTTATAGTATCAGTTTTTTTATCATCATCTCCAATAATTGCTTTCATTACTTTAGGAATAGTAATTAATAGAATTTATAATAATCGTTTTAAAAAAGATTATTTTATATGGGCTATTTTATTTATTGGAATGATGTGCTCATTTACAATAAAAGCTATTGATGGCACCTTACTGATGCAACATCGCTTTACAATAACTTTATTAATTTTTTATTTACCTTATTTTTCTTTATTATTTGATAGTGATAAAAATTATAAACTAAAAAAATATTTTACAATATTAACGATCGTTTCATTGATTCCCTTATCATTTTATTGGCATCAGCTTCCTGTTTATAAAGCTGTAAAAATTTCAAACACTTTTAAATCGGCGGTTTTCAATATTTTTACATTTACGGGTGAACAAACCGAAGCTGTTCCTTATATAGAAGACAAACAAACAAAGGAAATATTAGAAATTATAACCCAAAATAAAAACAAGCAGAATTGTTCATTATTCCTAGATTTCATAGGATGGGATAATACATATTATATAGCATTAAACTCAAATATTTCTCCTGAAAACATTTACATTATTGATGGTGCTTCTTCTTCATCTTATCCCGATTTTCAACAAGTAAAAAATAAAATTAATAATTCATCTGAAGGATATTTTCTTATAAAATATTTCTCAAAATTTTCTGAATGTTTTAAGTTTAACGGAAAATTAGTATCAATGGATACCATTCAAAAGAAATTTTTCTTTGAAAAGCTTTTTTGCAAATCCAACATTACCCTTTTTAAATATTCAATTATAAGTGATGAACAAGCAAAAGAATATATTACTTCAAACCCAAATCCCGTATCAATCTACTCACCTATAAAAGATGTTGATTATTATATTTCACAAATAAAATCTGACCCAACATGGTACGAAGATGTTAAACGTAAAGCAAAAGAAAGAAATATTTCTCTTGATGAAATGCTTAAATTAGATGCAAAATATATGGTAGGTCATCAAAATGAAAAATGATATTACTTTTTAAAATTTATAGTCAAATAATATAAACTGATTTCAAGTTATGGCTTTAATAAGGACAAAAAAATGGATTCAAGAAAATTATATTTTTTTTCTTATAATCATTTGTTTATTTTTTGTTTATGATTACAACTATATTATTTCTAAAGGCCCACGATCTATCCATCAATGGAGACAAGCCGATTGTTTATCAATAACTCAAAATTATTATGCCGAAGGCATGCATTTTTTTTCACCATCCATACATTGGACGGGGACGGAAGGGGATGGGAAGACAGTAAGTGAATTTCCTATTCTGTATTATTTTGTTGCTTTTTTATGGAAGATTTTTGGCAAACATGAATATATTTTCAGGATGATAAATTTATTCATTGCTTTTATGGGATTATTTTATTTATTCAAATTAGCTAAGGCTATTCTTAAAAATACCTTTTGGGCAACAATTATCGTTTTACTTCTTTTTTCCTCACCTATTTTTGTTTATTATGCAAATAACTTTATTATAAATGTTCCTGCATTTTCATTAGTAATACCTGGTTGGTACTTTTTTTATAAATTTTACAAGGAAAGTAAAAACAAATACTTATACATTTCTTTTTTATTTTTCTTTATTGCCGGCTTATTAAAAATTTCCACTACAATAAGTTTTATTTCCATATTAATTGTTTTCTCAATAGAATTTTTCAGATTGGGCAAATTTAAAAAAGACAAAAAAATATTTGATAAGCCCTATATTCAAATTATTCCTTTTTTATTGGTAATAGGCTTTCTTTTGTTGTGGTATTCCTATGCAAGCCATTATAATAAACTTCATCATTCCGGTATTTTTTTACAGGGGATTCTTCCAATATGGGGAGTAGAAGGTGCTAAAATAAAACCCATTTTCGTAAGCTTATATAATGAGCTCCTACCGCAATTTCATAATAAATTTATTCTTCATTTGATATTTTTATTTTTTATTGCTTTATTGATTTCATTTAAAAATGTTAATAAGTTTCTATTATTAATTACAATATGCACCTTTGTTGCAGTTATAAGTTATATTATTTTATTTTTCCAAGTATTTGATGTTCATGACTACTATTTAATAGATTTATTAATATTTCCTATAGCCGTTCTTATAACGTTTATTTCATTTATAAAAGATAATTATTTATATTTATTAAACTCGAAAAAGATAAAAGTTATATCATTAGTTGTCATAGGATGCAGCATATATTATTGTGCAATTAATAACAGGATTAAATATAAACCCAACGATAACTTTGTTAAAACATCTTTTATAGTTGACAAGCAACAACAGGATTTTTATAATTGGGTTGCCTTTAATTATAAAAATACTTTTCAAGCATTAGAAACCATAACGCCTTACCTTCGTTCGTTAGGCATTCAACGAACAGACAAAGTAATAAGCATTCCCGATGAAAGTATTAATATTTCTCTTTATTTAATGGATCAAAAAGGTATAACTGACTATTCTAATCTTGTTTCAAGTAAAGAAAAAGTTCAAAAAATAATTAATAGCGGGATAAAGTATTTAATAATAAATGATACAAATATTTTACAAACCCGAACATATTTATCTACCTATACAAAAAACGAAGTTGGTAAATATAAAAATATTTATATCTATGATTTAAACGAATTCAACAAATAAATACAGTTACTCTTCATTTACACAAAATTTTTCACACTTCCCTTTTTAGCAACGCCTATTTACAATTTTATAGTGGTATTTAAAAAAATATTTTACCACATTCCCAATTGTTATTCAGTAAAAAATTGAATTTCATAATCGTCAACATATACAATGTCTTTATTAGAGTTCAAAACGCAAATACCTATTTTGGCTCCCTCTGTATTAACTTCAGATATGTTTTCTTCGATTTCCATTTTATACCATTTATTAACTTCTTTTACAACTGGAACTAAATCATGTCCTGACCAAAAAATATTTTTATTATTAGAATCATCAATAGAAATAAATAAAACACTTTTTTTACTTAAATCGGATAATTTAACCCAAACACTTACTTTAACTTTTTTAATTGGATTAGGACTGATCTCACTAAAAAGTTTACTGAACCCAAAAGTATATTGATTTATTGAATCGGATTTAGAACAATAGTCACCAGTATAGCCCCAATATTTTCCAATAGTATTGCAATTTATCCAATCACCATTACCATCAATTTGAGCTTTGTAAATTGGAACAAACTCTTTATTATTTGAGCAACTTAAAGCCAGTATAACCCATGAACATAAAACGAAATATTGAATCTTTTTCATAATTTTTTTAATTTATAGATAATTTGTAATTTATTATTTGTTTGGCAAAACTAAATATTTTTTAAAAAATAATATATAAATTTACACAGTTTTTTAATTTATTTAAAAAAACTTGCTTCAATAAATGACAAAATTTAATAAAGTTATCAAATGGTGTCCGATAGAGATCATTATAATCCTAATTCTTCTTTTTCTTAATAATAATTTCTTAAAAAATGAAGATCAAAAAATAACTATAACTGGCGATGGTGTTGGATATTATGATTATCTCCCTTCTCTGTTTATTTATCATGATTTTCCTTCTAAAAATTGTAATAGTTCAGATGAATTCTCTGAAAGAATAAATAATTTAAATTTTTACTTAGATTATAAAGGGCACAAACTTAATAAATATCCATGCGGTACAGCTGTTTTCCTTTCTCCATTTTTTTATTATGCACATTTAATGGCAAATCTCCATGGATTTGATAAAAATGGATTTTCCAAGCCTTTTCAGAAATCGGTATTCTATGCAGCAATTTTTTATTTATTCTTGGCTCTTATTTTTCTAAGAAAATTTTTATCTTTATTTAATCTATCTTGGTTTAATATTGCTTTTATTCAAGTATTAGCAGTATTCTCTACTTCACTACTAAACTATACAATATACGAACCTTCTTTTAGTCACGTTTATTCGTTTTTCGCTATTACAACTTTTATGTTTTTAACAAAGTATTTTTTTCTATATAAAAAACCTAAGTATTTTTTATGGGCATGTTTTCTATTAGGACTCGTTATAATACTAAGACAAGTCAACTGTTTAATTATTTTATTTATTCCTTTTTTAGCTGGTTCTTATAAAAATTTAAAAGATGGAATATTCATAATTTTTAAAAAAAAATCAAATTTAATTATTGGATTTTTAATAATCATAAGTATCATATCTATTCAATTATTATTATGGCATTATCAAACAGGAAAGTTTTTTA
Source organism: Bacteroidales bacterium (assembly GCA_035353855.1). NCBI lineage: Bacteria > Pseudomonadati > Bacteroidota > Bacteroidia > Bacteroidales > Bacteroidales bacterium. Next base: position 45,206 of record DAOQAK010000017.1, read on the forward strand.
TTTACTCATATCAGGGAGAAAGTTTTAATTTTCTCAATCCAGCTTTTTTTAATATATTGATTAGTTATAGAAAAGGACTTTTTGTTTATGCTCCTATTACTTTTATTTCACTTTTTGGTTGTTATATTTTTATTAAAAATAAACATTTTTACCTTTTTATTACATGGCTTATTTTTTTCATTATTCTTACATACATTCTTTCTTCATGGCATAGCTGGGAATATGGTTGTAGTTATGGATTGCGTGCATACATAGATTTTTATGCAATTTTTTTTATTTTACTTGCAATATTTATTGAAAGTATCAATATATGGATTAAGCTTTTTGTGATTGTTATTTCTATTTTGACAATACCTTTAGATATTATTCAAACAAAGCAGTATAAAGAATATATTCTCCATTCCTATATAATGGATGAACAAAAATATTGGACTGTATTTTTAAGATTAGATGATCGTTTTAAAGGTCTCGTTTGGAAAAGAACATATACTTTTAATTCACAAACAACAAAAAATATATTTACTAAAATAATACCTGATACACGAATTGAGCCAAATGTCAATAAACAATTATTCTTTGAATACAGTAATAATATAAAAGGGTTTGATAGAACTAATATTATACAAGTATCATTTGACAATGAATTTTGTTCTGAACAAGATGAACGAGTTGAATTAACAATAAATGATTCTTTAAACAATAAATGCTATTATTATCATAATCCTCCATTAATTCATTTCGAGGAAAATGGACTTAATAAATTTCAACAGGGTGTATATAATTATGAGCTAGAATCTATAAACAAAGATAACAATAAGAAAATTTGTTTGAAAATATTTTCTAAAGACAAAGAAGTAATATTGAAAAATATTAAAATAAAATTTTTAGAATATCATATATAAAATATCTTGCTTTTCTTATCTTCTTTAACTCATTAATTAAATATCATCTGATTATTTTTAAACAGCTTTGTAATATTTCCGTTTTTCTCTTCAATAACTTTAAAAACATTGTTATTACTCTCTCTCACTAACAAATTATCCACATAAATTGGTTTTGTGGATTCATCTTTCCCTTTAACAAGAATAGCAATTATATGTGAAGCATCCTTTATTTTAAATTTAATTTCTACCAAAGACCAGTTACCATTAATACATTGGCTTGAACAAGGATCAATAATATATGTCCATTCTGAGCCCTCGCCCTCTCCTTCTTGTATAATAGCACAACTACTAACCATATCCTGCCCGAAATTTTCTCCATCGTTATACATCCAGAAACTTGCAATATATTCTTTTTCGGTATTTAAAGTATTCGGTGGAATTTCTCCAAATTTATTGTAGTCTTTCAATTTACCAGAGTATGCCCCTTTCCCTTCAATGCAAGTATCATTTTGTTTATCTTCAAAACCATTAAAATAAATAAAGGATGAAGTATCATTTACAAGAAATCCTTTTTTCATTTTTAACGAATTTCTGATTTTATTAAAATTATTTATTTCTTCCTGGGCAGTATTTTCAAATAGTTTATCAAATGAAAGAGAACATAAAGTGTACATTTCACTTTTGTAAATCATTTCCGATTTATCAAGATAGTATTGTTCATACTCGTTTAACTGTTCATTACTGTATATTAATAAAAATTTCTTTTTCGAATTCAAATCATTTAATATATTCTTTTTGTAATATCCCGGTGACAGAAGTTGCATAAAATTCTTAGCTTGCCAAATAGATGAACGAGTAGTATTTTGCGTTATCATAGGCAATTTATTATAGAAAGAAAAAATTTCAGATATCAGATATATCGAACTTCCTTCAGGAGCACCTTTCCCATAGGTATCTGAACCTCCACAATAATATGGTAATGGTAGAATTGCCTGATAATTGTTAGAATTTATTTTATCCAATCCTTCTTTAATATTTGCAGGTATATATTTTTCATTAAAATAATTTATTGAATTAACTACCATCTCTGAAGCTTTCTTATGATAAATTAATCCTTCAATTAAATATAAAACAGGCAATACAAGAAAAAGAAACCGAAAAATATTTTTCTTCACTTTCATAATTTCATAAAAGCGCCAACATAAATATGATGCACTTACTGTCGAAACAAAATAAAAACCCCATGCAAAACGCCCTTGTGCTCGGAATTGTTTTATAATTGGATATTTTTCAGCTAACCATTGCAAATTAAATCTGTATGGAAAACCCATAGAATAAAGTAAAATAAATATACTAGAAACTAAAAGAATAAATAAATTATTATCTTCAAAAAGTTTATTAAAATATTCTCTAAAATTTTTCTTGAATATCGAACCCAAAATGATAATAAGTAAAACCAACAACATAATATCTGAGGTGAGTCCAATATATGACCAACCTTCCCAGTTTTGGTCAGGAAACTTAAAAGCTTTTTGAAATATCGGTTTTAAAGGCTCATCAATAGGAAGAAAAATAGTTTCAACCTCAGCATTAAAAAGCATAAATCCGTATGGGTTTGTCGACCTTCCTGTAACTTTATCAGTAGTTTTAATTACTATAATAAATATCAATGCAGGAATTATATACTGAAATATAATTTGAGAAATAATTCGATAATTAAATTTTTTATTTTTTTTAATATTCCAAATATACTTTAGAATATAGAATGTCATAAACAGAAAAACATTTATCATTCCAAGATAAGTATGAATAAAAAACCAAAATAAAATATTCAAAGAGGATATTATTGACCATTTCCATTTATTATTACTTTCATTATATTTTAAAAATAAATACCATGTAAGTGGTATAGAAACACTATATGATAAAAAAGGATGTGCGATGATTCGAAATATTTGTGGAGATAATACTGTAATAAAAAATGCACAAAATGCAGCAAAAAAATTATTTACTTTATACTTAATCAAAATTAAATAAAGTACTATACTTGTGAAAAGTATTGAAAATAAAAGCAGATAATTCATTATACCAATTTCATATGATAATATTGCAGGGAAAATAAACGATGTAATCTTTAAAAGACTTGTTATTGCTGGCTGACAATCGATAAAAAGAAAATTTTCTCCATATGGATAATTATTCCCATTAAAATGAAAAGATAATTTATCATGGATTTGGTAAGCAGAAGAATAAAATGATTTGATTGCATCAACACTACATCCAAGCATATATTTATTAGGAGAAAATAAAACCTGGTGATAATAAAATAATAAAAAAATTGTTATTAAACCTATATTCAAATATAATGCTGATTTTGTTTTCATCTGTTTAAAAATAAAAGCTTATGCAATATTAATAATTCTTCTTTAATATGAAATATATATATTTGTTTCAAAAAACAAAATAACACAAATGAATTCTTGTTGCATTATTGTGCCTTGTTATAATGAAGAGAAGCGATTACCTATAATTGATTTTGAAAATTTTATTTCAAATAATGAAAATTTTATTTTATTATTTGTAAATGATGGAAGTTCCGATAATACTCAGGAAGTAATTGACTCTCTCGCAAAAAAAAATCCAGAAAAAATATTTTCATATAAGTTAGAAAAAAATTCAGGTAAAGCTGAAGCTGTAAGGCAAGGTTTTATTTATGCTATTGAAAATATAAATTCAGATTATTTTTCTTACCTGGATGCCGATCTGGCAACTCCTTTAATAGAAATAAAGCGTCTGCATTCGATTATAAACAAAAATCCAAACTGGCAATTGATTTTTGGTTCCCGTTTCAAACGCCTGGGTGTAACCATTAACCGTAAAATATACAGGCATTATTTAGGACGTGTTATTGCTACTTTTATTTCGATGATTTTAAAACTTCCCATATACGATACACAATGCGGGGCTAAAATTTTCAGCAAAGAACTGGCCTCATCACTTTTCCAATTGGAATTTATCAGCCGCTGGTTATTTGATGTTGAAATTTTTGCAAGAATCATTAAACAAAAAGGGCGCGAAGCTATTTATAATATTGCATTTGAAGAACCCCTGCAGGAATGGGTTGAAGTTAGCGGATCAAAAATAAATTTTTTGGATATGATTAAAATACCTATTGAATTGATTCGAATAAAATTTAAATATAAAATTTAGCTTATTCTTCAGAAATCGTTCTATCTTTCACAAAATACAATGGCCTTCTTTTAGCTTCATTAAAAATCCTTGCAATATATTCTCCAACAATACCAATGCTTAACAACTGAATCCCTCCAATTATTAAAACCGATACCAGCATTGAAGTCCAGCCGGGAACTGTTTTGTTCAATATATATTCAATTATTGCATAAACAGAATATGCAAGCCCAATCAAGAAAACAATGAATCCTATATAAAATGAAATCCTTAATGGCTTTGATGAAAATGAAGTGATGCCATCCATTCCGAAACGAAACATTTTCTTTACTGTATACTTAGATTTTCCTGCAAATCTTGCCGATGCTTGATATTCAATAACTGTTTGTTTAAATCCCATCCAGCTTATTAAACCGCGTGTGAAGCGGTCGCGTTCTTCAAGCCGAAGAAAAGCATCAACAGCTTTGCGGGTCATTAGTCGAAAATCGGCAGCAGCAGGCTCAATACGAACATCGGAAAGTTTGTTTAATAAGTTATAAAATAATTTTGATGTTGTTTTTTTTGTAAGGGCAGTTCCTTTTGCATCTATCCGTTTTGTATTTACAATATCAAATCCTTTTTCCTGCTCTTCAATCATTAATGGAATTGCATCAGGCGGATGTTGTAAATCGGCATCCATCATAATAACAAGGTCGCCTTTAGCTTGTTGTAGTCCTGCCATTATCGCAACCTGATGTCCGAAATTTCTCGATAGCGAAATTCCTGAAACGCATTTATCTTTTTCCGCAATTTTTTTTATTTCATTAAATGTATTATCCCTGCTTCCATCATCAACAAAAATAATTTCGTAACGGAAAGAAATTTTTTGTAAGACACTTATAAGCTCGTTGTATAATGCAATAATATTTTGCTCTTCGTTAAAAGCAGGAATTACAATGCTTATAAGTTTTTCTGATGACATAAAGATCAAAATTTATAATCCTTCTTTAAAAATATCTTTATTATTTTTTTTGTGCTCTTTTTCGTATTTAGCACAATCTACTTCTACAGAAAGCTCTTTAGCAGGTTTTTCAAAATCATCTTTTTTAATACCAAGCGATTTATCGGCATAAACTTTTTGCATATATGTAGCCCATATTGGCAATGCCATATGCGCTCCCTGTCCTAAGGTGATCGATCTGAAATGCACACTCCTGTCTTCACAACCAACCCACACACCGGTTACAAGATATGGAGTAATTCCCATAAACCATCCGTCACTCTGATTTTGCGTAGTTCCTGTTTTGCCTGCAATAGGATTGGTAAGATTATATTTATAACGAATACTTATACCTGTACCGCTCTCTACCACTCCTTTTAGAAGCATCACCATCAGGTAAGCTGTTTCTTCGCTAATTGCTTCCTGCATTTTGGGAGTGAAGGTTTCAAGAATGTTTCCATTCTTATCTTCAATTCGTGTAACAAAGATGGGATCGATATGAACTCCTTTATTGGCAAAGGTTGAAAAAGCCCCGGTCATTTCATAAACACCCAGATCAGGAGTACCAAGACAAATCGAATATACAGGCAATATTTCAGTGGTTATTCCCATTTTATGAGCAATCTTCACAACTGCTTCTGGCGAATAGCGTTTCATAAGATATGCAGAAATATAATTCACAGAATTTGCCAATGCCCATTTTAAAGTAACCATTTCGCCTTCCTTTTCATCTCCCGAATTTTTTGGTGTCCATGTTGTACCATCAGGCATATCGAACGAAACGGGAACATTAGGAACTTTTGAACATGGCGAGAATTCGCCTTCCTGCATAGCTAATGTATAAAGAAAAGGTTTGAATGTAGACCCTACCTGACGTTTACCTGAACAAACATGATCGTATTTAAAATATTTATAATTTATTCCTCCCACATAAGCACGCACATAACCTGTTTGCGGCTCAACAGACATAAGCCCTGCCTGTAAGAACCATTTGTAATAGCGAATAGAATCCATTGGGCTCATCACGGTATCATGCTCACCTTTCCATGAGAAAATCATCATGTGAGTAGGTGTATTAAAGTTTTGCCTTATTAGCGTATCGGAAAGTCCTGCTGCTTTTAAATTCCGGTATCTGTCGGAGCGCTTCATTGCCAAATCCCATAATGCTTTAATATCGCTTTGCTTCATGGTATAATCATAAGGAGCATTTTTAGCACCTTTCCAATGATTATTAAATTCTGCCTGTAATTTTTTACCGATGTATTCATCCACAGCATTCTCGGCATATTTCTGCATCTTAGAATTAATCGTGGTATAAATTTTCAATCCATCTTTATAAAGATTATACGATGTACCATCTGTTTTTTTATGTTTTTCACACCATTCGCTCATCACACCTCTAAGGTATTCCCTGAAATAAGTTGCAGCGCCTTCATTCTGGTCCTGCACTCTATATTTCTTCATATCAACTTTTTTGATACTTAACGTATCATAATCTTTCTGGTTAATATAATTGTATTTCAGCATTTGTGAAAGCACAGTGTTTCTGCGTGCTTTAGCTCTATCCGGATGATTAATGGGACTGAAATATGATGGTGCTTTCAACATACCTACCAGTAAAGCCGATTCATCAGTTGCAAGTTTAGCCGGAATTTTATTAAAATATGTTTTTGCAGCCGATTTAATTCCGAACGACTGGTTGCCAAAATCAACCGTGTTCAGATACATTGCAATAATTTCTTCTTTTGTATAATTACGTTCCAGCTTCACTGCAATGATCCATTCTTTGAATTTTCTAAACACCAGTTCAAAGAATGATGGATTTTCCTGGCGGGGAAATAAATTTTTTGCTAACTGTTGAGTAATGGTACTTCCTCCGCCGGCACCGCGATTTCCTCCAACAATATTTTTAACCAATACCCTGAAAATACTTCTGAAATCAATTCCCGAATGTTTGTTGAACCGGGCATCTTCTGTTGCTATCAATGCATTTATAAGATTCGGGGAAAGCTCGCTGTGATGAACTACAGAGCGATTTTCAATGTAATATTTTCCCAGTAATACCTGGTCGGCAGAAATTATTTCGGAAGCCAGGTTGCTTTTCGGATTTTCGAGTTCCTCGAAAGTAGGCATAAATCCAAGCAATCCATATGATGTTGAAATAAAAAGTAAAATTATAAAACAGAATACCGATATAAAAGTTATCCAGAAATTTCTGATATATTTTCTGAAATCATTTTTCCCTTCGGAATCAGAAATATCTTTTTTATTAGTGTTTTTCAGAAGTTTTGAAATTTTCATTTATTTTTCTCAATTCGTATTCCAATACTCTTAATACCTTCCAGATTATCTGTGCGCATTGCTTGTTCAAATTCAAAAGAATAAATTCCTTTTTTATGAAACCTTACATTTTTTTTGAGCAGCATCTGGTTATCTTTAATATCTCCAAGTCCTTTGCCAAGCCAGTTGCCTTTATCATCGGCAATAATACATTCTACTGTATCGATAGAAATTTTATTATCGGGATAAATGGTTGAAATAAATAAATATACATTACTGAATTTATAACTTCCCGAATTACGAAGATTAATATAAATATTATGATAAGAAAGCGTATCGTCGATCTGTACATCAAATTTTATATGCTTATCTTTATTCCAAATCCCTCCGTCAATATCTTTGAATTTGTCATAAACCCTTGATGAATCGCATGAACAAAGCACACAGGCTGAAAATAATAACAAAAAATATTTTGATAATCTTTTCATTATTTCTTTTTATCATTTTTTTTATCATCAAAACGGGTAATATCGTCCTGCCCTACTACATTTTCAAAATCAATTTTTGTTTCTTCAACATTTAAAATCAATTCTTCAACTTTTTCGGGAATAATATTTTTCTTGTTCTGTTCAATTACTTCTTTCACTTTTTCAACAGAAACAGGGAAAAAAGCATCGGAGTTGGAAGTATAGGTATACCACATGATGCCACGGAAAATATCGGTCTTCTGATGAACAGCATCGCCCATACCTGTTTTCAGAACAATTTCACTATTTGGAAAATCTTTAATGGCATCGACATATGTATCGTACTCATAATTCAAACAACATTTAAGCTTGGTACACTGGCCTGCCAGTTTCTGCGGATTGAGCGACAGTTGCTGGATACGTGCCGAATTTGTTGAAACCGATTTGAATTGTGTAAGCCATGTTGAACAACACAGTTCACGTCCGCATGAACCTATGCCGCCTAACCTGCTTGATTCCTGCCTTACACCAATTTGTTTCATCTCGATACGGATCATAAATTCTTCGGCAAGAATTTTTATCAACTCCCTGAAATCAACACGTTCTTCGGCGGTATAATAAAATATTGCTTTTGTTTTGTCGCCCTGGTATTCCACATCGCAAATTTTCATAGCAAGATTAAGTTCAACAGCAATCTTGCGGGTCCGGTTCATTGTAGATTGTTCCAGCTCTATTGCCAGAACCCATTTCTCAATGTCGGAAGATTTTGCTTTGCGATAAACTTTTTTTATTTCATCCGTATCCGGATTAATTTTTTTCTTGTGCATCTGGTACCATACCAGTTCACCTGTGAGTGATACTATTCCTATATCATGACCGGGCGATGCTTCAACAGCAACAATATCGCCAACACTCACTTCAATCCCCTGGCTTAAACGGAAAAAATCTTTACGATTATTTTTAAAACGAACTTCAATACAATCGATATTTTTTATTTGTTCCGGTAAAGGAATATTTTGTAACCAATCGTATACATCCAGTTTATTGCATCCATGTTTAAAAACGGTATCATTCTTATGCATGGGTTTGGGGTAATTCGAACAACCTCTTGATAAATATCCATTGCTACCCATAATTCATTAAATTTAATATTATATTTGGTAAGTTATAAAGGAATACAGGTATAAGAAAAATATAAATTACATCAATAAAAAACTTATGCCTCTATACCACTATACCTCATTTTAAATATTTCTATCATTAATAAGGTGCAAATTTAATAAATTTCAGGGATTATGCTTTAATTTTTATCAGTTCGGCCATTTTTAACGACAGGTCAAGGAATAAGATACGGGCATTGGCATTTCGTTCAACATGATAAACCGCATCGTTAATTTCGGAAATTATTTGTTCTTTATTCTTATCATTAAAAAAGGGTGAAAATCCCTGCGCAAAAGCATATTCCTCACCTTCGATTTTTATTAATTCCTTTGTCCCTGCTGAAAAAAGCATGATCTCACGGAACAAACGTAATGTGTTAATTAAAAATTCTTTTTGTTTTTCCCTGCCAATACGGCCAATCTCTTCAGAAAATTTTAAAAGTTCCGAAATATTTTCTTTATAGCAACTACGCATCCAATCGCGAAGTTTTACAAAATTGAAATCATCCAGCCCGTCGTTGGAAAGCCTTGCTGCTTCTATGTAATTCCCTTCTACGATATGTGAAATCTCATGAGCACGCTTTGGCGTTAGCTTATATTTTTCAATAAGCGCAGGTACCATATCTTTATTTTCGATACGTGGAATTTTAATAATTTGTGTTCGTGAAATAATTGTATTTATTACCTGTTCATGATCTTCACAAATTAAAAGAAATAAAGTTTTATCGGGTGGTTCTTCAAGTATCTTGAGCAACTTGGGGGCTGCTTTGTGATACAGTTTTTCAACCATCCAGATGATCATTATTTTGTATTCCGATTCATAAGTTTTTAATCCAAGCGTTTTAATTATCTCGTTACATTCATCGGCATTGATTATTCCCTGTTTTGTTTCCAGTCCTATTGCCCTGTACCAATCTTCAACACCTAAATAACATTCCTGTTCCAGTAATAACTCACGCCAGTCGCTCATATAGCTTGCGCTATAAGGCTTATCTCTTGTTGCTGAGATAGGGAAAACAAAATGCAAATCAGGATGCGCTAATTTTTGAAATTTTATACACGACCTGCATACTCCGCAGGAATCGTTTTCTTTTTTGTCTTCACAACAAAGGTATTGTGCATAAGCAATAGCAAGCGCCAGTTTCCCGCTTCCTTCAGGACCAAGAAATAACTGGGCATGACTAACCCTATTCTCTTTAACCGAACGAATCAATCTTTTTTTTACGTGTTCCTGTCCTACTACTTTACTGAATTGCATTTCCTGATTTATTTTTTTTGTCTTTGGTCATCCTTCGATAAACTCAGGATGACTTTGAATAAGATTACAACTTATATTATTTTTCTTACGACTCCGCCGTGGCGGACAACTTGCTACTTACTACTTACGACTTGTTACTAACTACTAAAATCAATATCCACTATTCAACCCTTGTCGTAAAATTGTTCCGCGATTATCATCAGTAATTTTTACATCATTCGGGTACAGCTTCATTTCCCAATCGCCATACATTGGATTTGGAAGCACAATAAATTTATCACCAAATTTTTCTTTGTTCTGTTCAACCAAAGAGAAGCCGAAATCATCGCCGCGTTTCTCAAATACCACATCGAAGTCGGCAATATTATCACCTACTAATAAAATAATATCGTAATCTTTTGCGACCTGCTGACGACGTTCTTCTTTACTGCTTTCTTTTGTTCTGAAAATTAAATGCGTGGTATCAGCATAAGGAAAACCAAGCGAGTCAAGGTTTTTGAGCGTTACTTTTCTTTCAGGCATTTTCCTGTTCGAGATATAAAATGTTTCTACATTTTTTGATTTTGCATAATTCAAAAATTCTTTTGCTCCGGGCAATGCCTTCGCTTTTCCTTGTCCAGTCCACTTTATCCACGTATCAGTTGAATAACCCTTGCCTGTTTCAACACATTTGATTTCAAACGGAGTGTTATCCAAAACGGTTTCGTCAATGTCAACAACAACGGCTTTCTTTTTTTGTGAATTTAAATTTTTACTTAAATAATTATCTAACCTGAGTTGTGCAATATTGTATGCCTGGTAATAACATGCTTTCATTTCTGCCGAACGCAAATACCATTCTATTGACATTACAAGATGCTGGTAATTGCTGCATTTAGCGGTATCAGCAGATGTGTTATTATTTAATCCATCTTTTCCTTTTTCAATTGTAAAAGCAACAAAAACAAATGTTACTAAAATTGAGCTTAATAATAAAATCTTTTTCATGTGTTTAAAATTTAAATTTTTATAGTTACTCGCTCGCACCCCCGATATTCATCGGGGTGCAACACTGGCTTGCTCGTGAATATCCATGCTTTTTTAACTTCACTTCATTTAATCATTTTGTTTTGGTATAAATTTTCGTTTGCATGGATATTTCATAAATAAAATTTTAATTTAATGCAAAGTAAATAAAAATGTAGAAAATTAAAATAGATGAACCGTTTAAAAAATAAAAAACCCGGCATTACCGGGCTTTTCATGATTAAAATATTTTTTATTCAACTGCTTTTTTTGAAGCACAAACTTTTGAAAACATAAATTCCCTGTTCATATGAGCAATATGCCATACCGAAATTTCTTTAGGACATTCTGCTTCGCAGCCATAAGTGTTGGAGCAGTTACCAAATCCAAGTTCATCCATTTTTGCTACCATATTTTTCACACGCATTGCAGCTTCAGGTTTTCCCTGTGGCAACATAGCCAGGTGCGAAACTTTTGCTGAAGTGAATAACATTGCCGAAGCATTCGGACAAGTTGCAATACAAGCACCACAACCCACGCATTCATTAGCTTTGAAAGCTAAATCGGCAACATGCTTTGGAACAGGTATTGAATTTGCTTCGGGAGCCGAACCTGTATCAACAGAAATATATCCGCCTGCAATAATGATTTTATCCATTGCCGAACGATCAACAATCAAATCTTTAATTACAGGAAATGGTTTTGCACGCCATGGTTCAATAACAATGGTATCGCCATCTTTATAATGATGCATCTGCAACTGGCATGTAGTAGTACCTTTTGCTGGTCCATGAGGACGTCCATTGATATATAAACCACACATTCCGCAGATACCTTCCCTGCAATCGCTATCAAAAGCAACGGGATCTTCACCCTGTTCTATCAGCTTTTCGTTGTGATAATCCAACATTTCAAGAAATGACATTTCCACTGCAACACCATCTAATGGGTATGTTACGAATTTACCTTTAGATTGGGCATCTTTCTGCCGCCAGATTTTAAGCGTGAGTTTCATATAAATTATTTTAGATTTGAGATTTACGATTTAAATACTTTCTTTAATTTTATTTTACGAATTTTTGAGATCCTTTGAGGTCATCAATACTCTCTGAATTCGCAAATCTAATCTGCCAACAGCAGACGTAAATCATCATTATTTATAATTTCTTTCTTTTAATTCAACAAAATCAAATTTCAAATCTTCTTTATTCAATACAGGGGTTTTGCCTTCGCCCTGGTATTCCCAAACAGATACATATTTAAATTCTGCATCATTACGTTTTGCTTCGCCTTCTGCTGTCTGATATTCTTCACGGAAATGTGCGCCGCATGATTCTTTTCTGCTTAACGCATCCATGCATAATAATTTTGCAACTTCAAATGAATCTTCTGTTCTCAATGCTTTGATCATTTCTGTATTGTATTCATCAAGGGTTCCGGGAACTTTTACATCGCTGAGAAATTCTTTCTTAAGTTCTTCAATTAATCCTAAAGCTTTTTTCAAACCTTCTTCAGTTCTCTTGATCCCGCAATAATCCCACATGATTTTTCCCAAACGTTTACGGAATGAAGTTACGGTTTGCTTTCCTTTTATGTTTAAAAATCTTTCTTCACGTTCGCGAACACTTTTTTCTGCTTCAACAAATTCGGGAAGATCGGTAGATATTTTCGGAGTTTTAATTTCATCAGCAAGATAATTTCCAATAGTTACCGGCAACACGAAATACCCGTCGGCAGCGCCTTGCAACAATGAACTTGCACCTAAACGGTTTGCACCATGAACCGAGAAATTACATTCTCCTATTGCGAACAGCCCGGGAACAGTGGTCTGCATGTTATAGTCAACCCATAAACCACCCATTGTGTAGTGGCCTGCAGGATAAATACGCATAGGCTCATCGTAAGGGTTGATGCCTGTCATCTTCTCATACAAATCGAAAAGATTCCCGTAACGGTCGGCAATAACTTTCTTTCCGAACTTTTTAATAGCTGCTCCGAAATCAAGATATACAGCCAATCCTGTAGCTCCAACACCAAAACCTAAGTCGCACATTTCTTTTGCCGCTCTTGAGCCAATGTCGCGTGGCACTAAGTTTCCGTAAGAAGGATATTTACGTTCGAGATAATAATCGCGTTCTTCTTCTGGAATATCATTAGGTTTGCGTGGATCTTTCTTTTGTTTGGGAACCCATACTCTACCATCGTTTCTAAGCGATTCGCTCATCAGTGTTAATTTTCCCTGGTAAGGATTTAACTGTGGAATACATGATGGATGTATTTGAATGAAGCACGGGTTTGCCCAACCGGCGCCTTTTTTAAATGCAAGATATTGTGCCGATGCATTGGAATTAATTGCCAATGTTGACAAATAATAAATTGTTCCATAACCTCCGGTAGCAAGAACAACAGCATGTGCAGAATGTTTTTCTATTTCGCCGGAAATCAAATTACGAGTAATGATTCCGCGTGCTTTTCCGTCTATCAATACTAATTCCAACATCTCACGACGTGAATACATAGTGATTTTTCCTTTTGATATCTGGCGTGCCATTGCAGTATATCCTGCCAACAAGCACTGCTGGCCAGTTTGCCCTGATGCATAAAAAGTACGGGAAACCTGTACGCCACCGAACGAACGTGTTGTAAGGCTGCCGCCATATTCTCTTGCAAATGGTAAACCTGCAGCAGTCATCTGGTCGATAACATTGTTGCTCACTTCAGCACAACGGTAAACATCGGCTTCGCGTGCACGAAAATCGCCACCTTTAAGCATATCATAAAACAAGCGGTAATCGCTGTCGCCATCATGCTTGTAATTTTTTGCAGCATTGATACCTCCCTGAGCCGCTACGGAATGAGCTCTACGCGGAGTATCCTGAAAACAAAAACATTTTACATTATAACCTAACTCAGCTAAGGTTGCAGCAGCGGGGCCTCCGGCAACTCCTGTTCCAACCACAATAACATCGAGCTTATTTTTATTTGCCGGGTTAACAAGCTTGCAGGTTGATTTGTACTTCGACCATTTCTCTGCTAATGGGCCTTCCGGGGTTTTTGAATCTAATTTAAGCATAATATGTTTTTTTATAATGGGGAGTGAAATTTATGCGTTATAGGAAGTCATCAAATTTGCAATCCCGAAATTTTTTATAACGTATTAATGAACATTTTTATTAATTGTAAAAAAACTGGAAATAAATTGGGATGATGATAAAACCGCCGGCAACAACAATAGCATATATACTACTGAATGCTTTAACACACGGAGTGTATTTATCATGGTTTAATCCCAGGGTTTGAAATGCTGATTGCAGTGAATGATTCAGGTGTAATCCGAGAATTATCAAAAGAATAATATAAATTACACAATATAAAGGAGACTGAAATAAGTTGATCGCCATGTGATAAAAATCATGTTTCCCTTCTGCACCTTCAGGAACAGGTACCCAACCTAATTTCACAAAATAAAAATTCATAAAATGAATAGCAAGGAAAATAAAAATGATAAGCCCTGTCCATATCATATATTTTGAAAAGAATGATGTTTCGGATTTATTGCACTTAGCATATCCGATAGGTCGCGATGCCCAATTCTTCAGGGTCAGAATTATTCCAAACAAAATATGAATCATAATTCCGCCAAAAAGAACGATCTCAAAAACTTTCACAATATAATTTGTACTCATAAAATCGGCCGCCGCCGAAAACCATTCGCCATTATCGTTACGCAACAGGCAAAGATTAATACCAAGGTGAACCAGCAGGAATAACAGCAGGAATAATCCTGCGCAAGCCATAACGATTTTTTTAGTAATCGAAGAAAATTTTAATAATGAGTTGTCCATGTTCATAAAGAATTTAACTAAATCAAACTATTGGGATTTATTTAAAAAAATTGTTTATTTGTGAAAGATTTTGTCAGTTTAATCAGAGCAAAGTTATAAGTTGAATTTAATTTTCCAAAGAATAATTGAAAAAAATTTTACCTTTAATAATCTAAACCCGGAAAAATATGAAATATTTACCAATAAATCCAAAGCTGTTCATATCGAACAGAGAGCGTTTCAGAAAGGAACTTAAACCAAACTCTTTTGCCATATTCAATTCCAGCGACGAGATGCCACGTAACGGAGACCAGGACCATCCTTTCAGACAAAGCTCCGATTTTTTTTATCTCACCGGTATCGACCAGGCAAAAAGTGTATTATTTATTTTCCCTGATTGTCCGCTTGAAAAATATCGTGAAGCATTATTTGTTGAAGAAACTAACGACTACATAGCTGTCTGGTATGGGAAAAAATATTCTAAAGAAGAAGCAACAGAAGTTTCAGGAATAAAAAATGTTTTCTGGCTCGACAGTTTTGATACGGCATTAAAAGAAGTAATGGCGGCCTGCGAATATGTTTACCTGAATGCCAATGAAAATCCGCGTTATTCAAACCCTGTCCCTTACTGTGATATCCGTTTCAATAAACATCTTACACAAAAATATCCTGCCCATAAATATGAACGCTCAGCTCCTATAGTAAGCAGGCTGCGCATGATAAAATCCAGCATAGAAATCGATTTACTGAAAGAAGCTATAAGTATTACAGAAAAAGCATTCCGGCGTTTACTTGGATTTACTAAACCCGGTGTGATGGAATACGAAGTGGAAGCAGAAATAACTCATGAGTTCATCCGCAACCGTGCCAATGGTCATGCTTATTATCCTATAGTTGCATCGGGCAAGGGCGCATGTGTGCTTCATTATATTGAAAACAACAAAGAATGCAAAGACGGCGATTTGCTTCTTCTTGATTTTGGCGCTGAATACGCTAATTATGCTGCCGACCTTTCTCGCACCATTCCTGTTAACGGAAAATTTTCTCCCCGGCAGAAAGATGTTTACAATGCCTGCCTTCGTGTGATGAAAGCTGCAATAAAAATGCTTGTCCCCGGAACCACTATTGATGCATACCATACTGAAGTTTGCAAAGTGATGGATAAGGAACTTGTTGGTTTGGGATTATATACTGAAGAAAATGTGAAAAAACAGGATGCTGCAAAGCCTTTGTTTTTCAAGTATTACATGCATGGCACTTCGCATTACATCGGACTTGATGTTCACGACGTAGGAACAAAACAGGATGTGATAAAACCCGGAATGTTGTTTTCATGCGAACCCGGAATTTACATACAGGAAGAAGGTATCGGAATACGAATTGAAAACGATATTCTAATTACTGAAAATGGCAATATCGACCTAATGGCAAGCATTCCTATAGAAGTGGATGAGATTGAAAAGTTGATGAAGAAGTAGACAAGTTGAAAAGGCATAAGGCATAAGCATAAGGTGGGTTCAAAATTATTTCTTTGCGTCTCTGCGTTCTCCTGAGGCGAATTGCGCGAAACTGTGAAATAGCAAATATCTTAGTGAAACTTAGTGACCTTAGTGTCTTAGTGGTAAAAAATAATACTAATTAAATAAAAATAAAATATGTTCGATTCAAAAATTTACATCAAAAGAAGAAAGTTGCTGAAAAATGAATTTTCAAGCGGTATCCTTTTATTTTTAGGCAATACCGAATTGCCCATGAACTATCCTCAGAACACATTTCATTTCAGGCAGGACAGCACCTTCCTGTATTTCTTTGGAATGGATGAACCCGGCCTTGGAGCGATTATAGACATTGACAACAACAAAGAAATAATTTTTGGCAATGATGTGGATATTGAAGATGTCATCTGGACTGGCCCTCTGCCTATGCTGAAAGACAAAATTGAAAAAGTTGGCGTTACTGAATGTGCGCCATTTTCTAAGTTTTCAGAATATGTTGAAGAAGCAAAAAATGCAAATCGGAAAATTCATTTTCTGCCTCCATATCATCCGAACAACCAGATTTTATTAAATACAATTCTGGGAATTCCCTTCGGAAAACTGAAAGAAGAAGCTTCGCTCGAATTCATACATGCTGTTGTTAAACTCCGCTCTGTTAAAGGAAAAGAAGAGATCAAAGAAATTGAAAGCGGAATGAAGACCGCATACAAAATGTTTACCAAAGCCATGAAAATGGCGAAACCCGGAATGTTTGAATACGAAGTGGCAGGAATAATGGAAGGTATTGCGCGTTCGAAAAATGGTTCGTTATCTTTCCCTACAATTCTTTCTGTTCGCGGCGAAATATTGCACGGACATTATCACAACAACCAAATGAAAGATGGCGATTTATTATTGATCGATGCAGGATTTGAAACGGTAAATGGTTATGCAACCGACCACACACGCGTGGTTCCGGTGAATGGAAAATTTTCAGAGAAGCAAAAAGAAATTTATCAGATCGTTCTCGATTCGCAGCTTGCCGCAATCGACGCCATAAAGCCCGGAGTTACCTATCAAAGTATTCATTTGCTTTCATGCAAAGTAATTGCACAGGGTTTGAAAAATTTAGGTTTGATGAAAGGCGATGTTGATGAAGCCGTGAAAGCCGGAGCACATGCTTTCTTCCTGCCTCACGGATTGGGACATATGATGGGATTGGATGTTCACGACATGGAAGATATCGGACAAATTTATGTTGGCTATGATGATGAAGTTCGCCCGATTGATCAGTTCGGAACAGCCTATCTGCGTATGGGAAGAAGACTTGAACCCGGATTTGTTCTTACCGTTGAACCCGGAATTTATTTTATTCCCGAATTATTCAATTTATGGAAATCGGAAAATAAATTTACTGAATACATTAATTATAACAAGGTAGAAGAATATCTCGGCTTTGGCGGTATTCGTATCGAAGACGATGTTCTTGTAACTGAAGATGGACACAAAGTTTTAGGAAAACCCATTCCGAAAACGATTGATGAAGTTGAAGCCTTGATGAAATAATTATAAATTATCACTAGCGTTGCGTCTTAGTTAGAACATTTTCAATTGATTACATGACTGTTCTT